>CAYFSB010000042.1:0-9961 GCA_964345655.1 uncultured Oscillospiraceae bacterium | reverse complement strand
GGCGAAAACACCAGCGAGGCTTATGTACACGCAGGCGGCAAGATCGGTGTGCTGGTGAACCTTGTTGTAGAGGGCGGCATCGACGCCACCGAGATAGGCAAGGATGTAGCAATGCAGATCGCCGCGCTGAATCCCCGTTTCTGGGACAAGAGCAATGTTACCGATGCTGTTATGACCGAGGAGAAGAAGATCGCTCTGGCGCTTATGGATCAGGATCCCAAGATGGCTTCCAAGCCCCTGCCCGTGAAGGAAAAGATAGTCATGGGTAAGCTCAACAAGTTCTATGAGGAGAACTGCCTGCTCCAGCAGGAGTTTGTCAAGGACAACACCATGACCGTGGAGAAGTATATCGCCAGCGCCGCAAAGGCACTTGGCGGCTCCGTAAAGTTTGTCGACGCCGTTCGCTTTATGAAGGGTGAGGGCATTGAGAAGAAGCAGGAGGACTTCGCCGCAGAAGTCGCCGCGCAGATGAATGCCGGCAAATAAACGGAAGAAACACAGATAATTAAAATCCACCCCCGTCTTTACTCGCTCCGGCGGATAAAGACGGGGGTGCAGTCTGTATACCAAACAGTCCTGGAGCGTTCAGCGCATGGCTCCTGTGAAGGGGCAGACGGCCAAAAGGCAAAAGAGAGCGGCTGACTTCACTGGGGGGATTGCTTACGTCGAAGGCTGAGGCAGTCGGCTATCATGGCGATGAATTCTGAGTTTGTGGGCTTGCCCTTAATGTTGGAAACTGTGTACCCAAAAAATTTCTGAAGGGTCTCGATATCCCCGCAATCCCAGGCCACCTCTATTGCATGCCGTATGGCGCGTTCAACGCGGGAAGGGGTCGTACCGAATTTTTTTGCGACTTCGGGGTAGAGCACCTTTGTGACGGCATTTATCATATCCATGTTGTTTATGGTGAGAATGATCGCCTCACGCAGAGATTGATAGCCCTTGATGTGGGCAGGGACCCCGATCTCATGGATGATATCGGTGACAACAGCCTCCAGGTTGACATCCTGACGGCTGGGCTGGGGTGTGCTGCGGCAGTCAAAGCCGGCAGTGGGGATGGCAGGCTTGTCTGCCCCGGCCAGCTGGCGTATGCGGCTGAGCAGCGCGGGCGCGTCACAGGGCTTAGGCATAAAGTAATCAGCGCCCCTGGCGGAGCAGTCAGCCACAACCTTGCTGTTTACAAAGCCGGACAGCACAATAACGTGGCTGTGGGCACCGGTCTCCGGTATGCGGCGCAGCACTTCAAGCCCGTCCAGCTTCGGCAGGACCAGGTCCAGAAGAACCACGTCCGGCATAAGCTCCGTTATCCGGGCCAGCGCCTCTATGCCGTCGGAGGCAGTGGCGGCAACCTCCATATCGCTTTCTGTGGAAATGAGATCTTTGAGCAATTTGCAGAAATCCGGGTTTGCGTCAGCAATGAGAATACGAGTAACAGTTTCCATAATTTAATACTCCCATTTATGCGATGTACAAAGCAATGCTGTACTAATTAAAGCAGAATCACCGCTGTGTCGCATTAAATTTACCATAGTTGACACTTTAACGACAACAGAAATCTGCCGAACAACGCAGAGAACTTGTTGACATAATATAGGGTTATTTTGCAAATTGCAATATTATTCGACAAATAAAAACTCATTTTTTGTTTATGCAGTGTCGAAATTTGCCGAATTACCAGATAATGTAATTAGGTTTCCCCATAAAGAAGCTGGAAACTCTCATAATGGTCGCCGGTGTAATATATTAGCCCGTCGTTGGAGAAAACCAGCCGCTCCGCGCCTCTGGAGGATTGACCCAAAGTGTTTATATCGCACTCGGTCCATACCCGACCCTCGCTCTCCGGCAGCAGGCCCTCACGGTTGCCGAAGCGGTCTCCGCCGATACACATGCCGGGAAAATACGGCTCAAGGGAGCCACCCTCCCAGCCTGCTTTTTTGGCCTCGTCCTTGGTGATGAAGTTTGAGGGCAGGCAGTTATATGTGTGTATGTACAGGGCCACATCGTCACGGCTGGTGTAAGTGCCGTTTTCATCCAGATCGGCATTGGCGGCGTCCACAGGCTCCGTGTTCTCCGGCAGCGCTGTAACCGGCGCTTCGACAGTGTCGGAGGAAGAACCGAGCGCATCCTGTACGTCCTGCAGGGAGCCGCCGAATATGAGAACTGCGGCCAGAACAAGGCATATCAGCAGTGAAAGCAGCTTTGTAAACTTTTTCATAATAAAATACGTCCCTTCTGTTAATTATCTCAATAATAACACTGTTTTTACCAGGATGCAATTGCCATGAAGAAAAGCATATGTTAAAATAACCCAGTTTAAACAAGGAGAAGGATAATGAAGAAGCTTGTTTGCATAAGCGCCATAGCGGTGTGCGCGGCTTTGCTGTGCGCCTGCGGCAAGGCGGACCGCTCGGCTCTTCCGGACCCGGAGGAGCTGAAGATTTTGGAGGCGCGGGAGATAGCGCCGTTGACCCGTGATGAAACTCTGCGCATGAATAATCTCATGTGTGAAAATCGCGCGTTGATTGCCGATGACGTACTGTACTGCTTCGATTTTGACGATAATTATAATCATGTTCTGGCAGCCTATGGCCTGACGGACGGCGCCCTGGGGGAGAGATGGATACTGGCGGAGTCGTGTCTGCCGGAATGTCTGACCCAGTACGGCGGGCGGCTGTAGTATATAAACGCGGATGCGGGCGGCGCAATTGAGAGCATTGGAACCGACGGCGGGGACAGACTGACGCTGAAGGCCTCTGCCTGCTCTTTCCTGCAGTTTTACGGAGAGAGAATGTATTACTGCGACGAATCCGGAAGCTTTTGCTCCGCTCTGCCCGACGGCGGGGACGAGCAGCGGCTTATAGAGGGCGCATGCTTCTACCCGTATATGTTGGGAGAGACTGTCATATACCAGAGCGGAGACGGGGAGCTGCTGCGTCTGCGCTGGCTTGAGGACGGCACGGATATTGAGCTTACAGATCATGCGGCCTATGCCCCGGTGATAATAGGGGACAGGCTCTGCTATACAGGTGAAGACGGGCTGTACAGTCTGGGGCTGGACGGTCTGGACGGGGAGGAGCTGAAGCTCACCCAAATACAGGGCACGGCGGAGTATATCCTCAAGGACGGCGGGTTTATTGCGCGGGGCGCCGCGGACAATGACGGGCTGCGCCAGTGGAGCGCCGGAATCGACAGCCTGCAGGGTCAGGCAGAATATGCAGAGGACAGAGGCTATCGGCTCTGTGCCTGGTCCGGCGGGGAATACCGTGTGGACACGGCCTATAATTCCGATGGGCGGATACGCTGCTTTGTATTGACTGGCCCGGAGGGGCAGGAGACAGAATATATTGCCGGCAGGGTTGCCGGGTGAACCGGAGGCAGAGGACATGGACGAAAATTTCATATGCTTTGAGGACGTGGAGAAGGTGTACAGCGCGGGAGAGGTCGAGGTAAGGGCTCTGAGCGATGTGAGCTTTCAGATAGCCAGAGGGGAGATCTGCGTCATCGTGGGTGAGTCCGGCGCGGGCAAGACCACGCTTTTGAATATTCTTGGCGGCATGGACAGCCTCACAAGAGGAAAGGTGATCGTGGACGGGGCCGACATCTCTGCCTACGGCAAAAGGGAGCTGACTGCTTACAGGCGCACGGATGTGGGCTTTGTGTTCCAGTTTTATAATCTTATTCCAAACCTGACGGCGCTGGAAAATGTGGAGATAGCCGCCCAGCTCAGCAAGGATTCCCTTGACCCGGCAGAGGTGCTGGAACAGGTAGGC
The DNA here is from genome assembly GCA_964345655.1 of uncultured Oscillospiraceae bacterium. Taxonomy (GTDB): domain Bacteria; phylum Bacillota; class Clostridia; order Oscillospirales; family Oscillospiraceae; genus Limivicinus. The sequence goes on along the minus strand of CAYFSB010000042.1, from coordinate 6,191 downwards.
CTTGGAGAGCGTAAGGGCAACTTCCCGGCACAGCTCTCCGGCGGCGAGCAGCAGCGAGTGGCTATAGCGCGGGCCCTGGCCAAAAATCCCAAGCTCCTGCTCTGCGACGAGCCCACGGGCGCACTGGATTACAATACCGGCAAGGCCATATTGAAGCTTTTGCAGGACACCTGCCGGTCCACAGGCATGACTGTCATCATAATAACCCACAATAAGGCCCTCTGTGATATGGCTGACCGGGTTATTCGCGTCAAGAGCGGTACTGTGCATTCTGTAAAAAAGAATGAAAACGTCACCCCCGTAGAACAGATCGAGTGGTGACGGAATGAATCGTTATACTCTGAAAATGCTCCTGCGGAGCATTCGTCAGACCATGGGGCGCTTTCTTGCTATCATGGCAATAATAGCGCTGGGCGTGGGCTTCTTTGCGGGGCTGAAAAGCTCCCAGCCGGCTATGCTCTCCACGGCCGACAGCTATATGCGCGACCAGCATATGTATGACTTCCAGCTGATGTCCACGTTGGGCCTGACTGATTTGGACGTGTCCTCCTTCAGGAAGCTGGACGGAGTCGAATATGCCGAGGGGGCGTATTCTGTGGATGCGCTGGTCTCTGTGGGCGGGATTCAGGAGGCCTGCAAATTCATGTCCATCACAAAGCAGGTCAGCGTCCCTGTACTCATCGAGGGGCGCATGCCTGAAAACGCCGGGGAATGTCTTGGCGATGCCAAGGCTTTCGGCAGCGCGGATATAGGGCGTACCGTAACCATAAGCAGCGGCAATGACCAGGACACGCTGGACATGTTTTCCCGGACAAGCTTTACCATTGTGGGTCTGGCCAGAACCTCCAGATATATAAGCCAGGATCGGGGCAGTACCTCTCTGGGTTCGGGCAGTATAGCGGGCTTTATCCTGCTGCCTGACGAGGCCTTTGACTCGCAGGTGTATCATGAAATTTTGCTGTATTGTGACCTTCCGGGGGAGATATACTCCGAGGAATACAACGACGCCGTGGAAGAACTGAAGCCCCAGGTGGAAAAGCTGCTGAACAAACGGGGCACAAAGCGCTACAGAGAGCTTAGAGCCGAGGCGGAAGAAGAACTTGTTGATGCGCAGCAGGAGATAGATGAGGGCTGGGAAGAATACTATGACGGCGAGGCCACAGCCATAGCGCAGCTGAAAGAGAGCTATACCAAGCTCAACGACTCCCAGCAGCAGCTGGATGAGGGGCTTGCAGAGATAGAGGAAAACCAGAAAAAGATTGACGAGGCCTGGGAGCAGATCCCTGCGGGGCTTGAGGAGATAGCGAAAAACCGTACCCTTCTTGACGAAAAGGAACAGGAGCTCCAGTCAGGCCGGGAGGAGATCCAGGCGGGCTATGCGGAGATAGCGAAAAATGAGAAGACCCTGGCCACCAGCAAGGCGCAGCTCAGCGCCCTGAAAGAGCTGACGCTCTTACCGTATAATGCAAAAGTTTCGAGCATAAATAACGATATAACCGCCACCAAAAACGCCATTGAGCTTGCGGAGAAAGCGCCGATTGTGGACACCACGATGGTTGGCCTGCTGAATTCACATCTTCAGGAGCTGCAGGGAAAACTCAGCGATGCCCAGGCAACACTGAATGCGAAGGCGGCGGAGTTTGCACCCCAGGAGGCGGAGATAGCCGCGGGTGAGCAGGCCATTGCGGAGTCCAAGGCGCAGCTTGCCCAGTCAGAGGCGGAGATAGCCGCCGGAGAACAGGCCATAGCCGACGGCAGAGCAGAACTGGATAACAAGGAGGCCGAGCTGGAACAGGCCAAAGTGACACTGCCGGAAAGTCAAAAGCAGCTGGATGAGGCAAAAAAGCAGCTGGAGGACGGGGCAAAGGAGCTGGAAAACGGCTGGGCCCAATACTACCAGGGCAAGGCCGAGGCTGAGGAGGAGCTGGCAGACGGGAAACAGAAGCTGCTGGACGCCCAGCAGGAGCTGGAGGATTCCCGCGCCCAGGTGGAGGAGCAGCTGATGCTGACGCTCTATACCCTTGACCGCGACTCAAACGCCTGCTATGTCACTTTTGAAAACGACACCAGCATTGTCAACGGCGTGGCCAACGCATTTCCTGTGTTCTTTGCGCTCATCGCGGCGCTGGTGTGCATCACCACAATGACCAGAATGGTCAATGAAGAGCGCACCCAGATAGGCACATTAAAGGCCATGGGCTATTCTGATGGGGCCATAATGAGCAAATACCTGCTGTACTCCGGCGCCTCCGCGCTGCTGGGCTGTGTGCTGGGCTTCTTTTTGGGCACCACAGCAATACCACTTATTGTGTGGCTTGCCTACAACATAATATATGACTACGCCAGACTGCAGTTCTATTTCAGCCCCTTGATGTATTGCATCAGTCTTGTGGTATCGGTACTGGGCACTGTATTTGTCACATGGTTTGCCTGCCGCAGAGAGCTGGAGGAAAAGCCGGCGGAGCTTATCAGACCCAAAGCTCCCGGAAAAGGCAAGCGTATACTCCTGGAGCGGATAAAGCCCCTGTGGAGCAAGCTCTCTTTCCTCAGCAAGGTCACCATACGCAACGCCTTTCGGTATAAGCAGAGGGTGCTGATGATGCTTGTGGGCATCGGCGGCTGCACGGCGCTTATAGTGGCGGGCTTTGGCGCCAAGGACTCTATTGCCAATGTGCTGGACTATCAGTATGAGGAGATCTCACTTTACGATATCGTGGTGACGCTCGACACAGACAAGCCGGACGCCGAAGCGAACGCCGCTGCCGCCTGGAGCGGCAAGACCCAGGACTATGCCATGACCTGGCAGGAAGCCATAAGCATCTACTTTGACGGCAAGGATAAAAGCACAAAGCTGGTAGCGGCCTCAGAGGAGGAACTTGAAGGTATTATAAGCCTCCACGATAAAAAAGGTGAGCTGGCTTTCCCGGAGAAGGGACAGGCGGTCATAACAAAAAAGCTCTCGGAGCTTTTGGGGCTGGATCTTGGGGACAAGGCGGAAATCACGCTGGACAGCGGAGAGACTGTCAACGTCACGATTTCCGGCGTGTGTGATAATTATTTGAGCCATTACGTCTATGTTTGCCCGGAGACAGTGGGTTCACCCACAGACAACACTGCGCTGCTGCAAGTCAGCGAGGGAACGGACACGGAGAAGCTGGCAGCCTCCCTTCGCTCGGTGGACGGAGTATCCTACGTGTCCTCCACTCAGCAGGAGCGGGATATAATGGAGCAGTCCATGGCCAGCCTTGACATATTGGTGGTACTGCTTATTGTGTGCTCCGGCGCGCTGGCCTTTATAACCCTCTACAACCTGACCAATATCAACATCATGGAGCGTATCCGGGAGATAGCCACCGTAAAGGTGCTGGGCTTTTTCCCAAAGGAGACCGCGGCCTATATCCTCCGGGAGAACCTGATGCTCTCCGCCCTTGGAGCGGCGCTGGGGCTGCTGCTGGGCAAGATCCTGCACTACTTTGTCATGCAGCTTATACAGGTGGAATATATGAGCTATGACATTCGCATAGCGCCGGTGAGCTATGTCATAGGTTTTGTGGCCACAATGGTGTTCGCTGTCATAACAAACTTTGTAATGCGCTCAAAGCTTGAGCGGGTCAACATGGCTGAATCCCTCAAATCCGTGGAATAAGGAATAAAAAGTTGGTGCTGCAAAATGCAACGCATTTTGCAGCACCCCTTTTTGAGCTTTAAAGCTCTCTCTTCTGATAAAACCGAATGGACAGCAGCCAGGACACGCCGAACGCGGCCACCGCCAGCAGCGGCAGCAAGGCGAGGGATGTTCCGGCGGAGCCTAAAGCGGATTTTGGGAGTATAAAGGCCAGAGCGCAGATCGCGCCGATAATGATATAGTAGGCGATGCGCCCCTTCTCGGCGCCCAGCTTGAACACCACCGGCATCATCAGGCTGGGCCCGGCAAAGCCTATGGTCAACAGTACAGCCAGTATTCCAAAAAATTCGCTCATGCTCTCGCCGCGGACATCAATACGTATAAGCTGCCCCAGCGCTATGGGGATAACCATTGCGGTAATACAGAGGAGACATATAATATATTTCTCACTCACCGCCTGCGCTCTCGTGCAGGGCAATGCGTCGCAGTATATGTTCCAGCGAAACTTCTCGTCATAGGACAGCAGAGACATGGACAGCATGGATAGCACGATCATGGGATAAACTATAAGAAATATGTTGCCGCCGCCCCAAAAGGAGCAAATAATAAAAATTATGGCTATGGCTATAAAGGTGCGAAAATAGGTCTTGATCATGTAAAGATCCTTTAAAAGCAGTCCCTTCATCCATCAGGCCTCCTTTACCATGAATATGAACAGGTCTTCTATACTTACGGGGCTGAGTGCCATAGCTGCGCTCGCGGCGTCCCGGCGGACAATGGCGGACGCTCCATAGGCCGTCTCCCGCCTGCCGATTATAGCCGTGGGAGATAAACTCCCCAGCTCTGCCAGAGAGCAGTGCGCCACAGCGTATTCTTCCATGAGAAAATCCTTCTCCTCACACAGCAGGAGCTTGCCCCTGTGGATAAAGGCCACGTAATCACAGAGCTTTTCAAGGTCGCTGACTATATGAGAGGAGATGAGCACCGAGTGGGTCTCGTCCCGTGTAAACTCTGAGAAAATGTCCACCACCTCATCCCGCACCACCGGGTCAAGGCCGCTGGTAGGCTCATCCAGCACCAGGAGCCTGGCGTTGTGGGACAGGGCCACCGCGATGGAGAGCTTCATCTTCATGCCGCGGGAGAACTCCTTGAAGGACTTATCCTCCGGTATGGACAGCTTTTTGAGATAGGTCTCAAAAGCGGCCGCGTCCCAGTTGCAGTAGATGCCGGCCATAATTCGGCTGACCTGCTCTGCACTGAGGCAGTCGGGAAAGGCGGGTTCATCCAGAACAACGCCTATCTCCTGACGCACAGGGGCAAAATCCCGGCTGTTGTCGTGCCCCAAAACACTTATGCTGCCCTTGTCCGGCGCTGTCATGCCCAGAATAAGCTTAATGGCGGTGCTTTTTCCGGCACCGTTTTCCCCGATAAGCCCCATTATGCAGCCCTGAGGCAGCTGAAGATCCAGCTTCAGGTCAAAACCCTCATAGTGCTTTTCCAGTCCTTTGATATCTACTGCGTTCAAGTTTTGTCCTCCTCAATAATGCTGAACATTTCTGTCAGCTCCTCCCGGCTGAGCCCGCAGCCGGCGGCAAGCCGGCGTATCTCATCCATATGCTTTTCGATCTGCCGCAGATTTTCCTCCCGCAGAAGCTCCGTGTTCCGGGCAGCCACAAAGCAGCCCTTGCCCGCCACTGTGTATATGAAGCCCGCGCTCTCCAGCTCGTCATAGGCCCGCTTCGTGGTTATAACACTGATGCGCAGGTCCTTTGCCAGATTTCTTATGGAGGGCAGCGCCTCGTCCTCACTCAGCGCCCCGCTGATTATCTGGCTCTTTATCTGGGTGAAGATCTGGTCGTATATGGGCAGCCCGCTTTTGCTGTCTATCAAAACCGTCATGCTGTCACCTCGTGTTTACTGTATATGAACAGTATATACAGTAAACACGAGGTTGTCAACAGTTTTTTTAAATTTCCTTGACAAATGTGGAAATACTGATATAATCACAGGGTACAACTGAACACCTTATCAAGAGTGGTGGAGGGAACGGCCCTGTGAAACCCGGCAACCTGCTTACAGCAAGGTGCCAAATCCGGCGGTGAAACGAGAGATGAGGCTTTGATGCAGACATTCGTGCGCGTTCCGTCGGAAGATGGGGCGCGTATTTTTTGTATATAAACATAAGGAGGATAAATAAATGAGCCATTATTACTTCACATCCGAGTCCGTAACCGAGGGACATCCCGACAAGATCTGCGACCAGATATCCGACGCGGTGCTGGACACCATCCTTACAAACGACCCCCTGGGCCGCGTGGCCTGCGAGACCACCGTCTCCACCGGCCTTGTACACATCATGGGCGAGATAAGCACGGAGTGCTATGTGGATATCCCCAAGATAACCCGCCAGGTCATCCGGGAGATCGGCTATGACAGGGCAAAATACGGCTTTGACTGCGACACCTGCGGCATTATCACCAATATCGACGAGCAGTCCGGGGATATTGCCCTTGGCGTGGACAAGTCCCTTGAGGCCAAAAGCGGCGAGTATGACGAGCTGCAAAAC
>CAYFSB010000041.1:7506-10074 GCA_964345655.1 uncultured Oscillospiraceae bacterium | reverse complement strand
TTGTGAAGAGGGGACGGGAGTTCCCTCTTCACGTTCAATCATGCACAATTCAGAATTTTCTAACGGGTTCAGAATTGTGCCTTTCAAGCTGCCGACACTTTGTCGACAGCTTGAAAGCCCTGCCGGTTTTACCGGCAGGGCTTTTGCGTTTATTCAGTCCTTCGGGAGCCCGCAGGTTTTCCGGCTCAATCCTCCGCGAACAGCTTTGTGGACAGGTATCTGTCGCCGGTGTCTGGCAGCAGCACCACCACATTTTTGCCCTCGTACTCCCGCCGCAGGGCCAGCTGAATGCCGACGTGGAGCGCGGCGCCTGAGGATATCCCCGCCAGGACGCCCTCGCGTCTGCCCAGAAGTCTCGCCGCGGCATAGGCCTGCTCATCGGTGACGGTGATTATCTCGTCGTAAATGCCGGTGTCCAGTATCTCCGGGATAAAGCCCGCGCCTATGCCCTGCAGGCCGTGGCTGCCGGGTCTGCCGCCGGAGAGAACGGCGGAGTTTTCAGGCTCCACCGCAATAATGCGTATGCCGGAGTCCATCTCCTTCAAAAGCCGGCCTGTGCCCGTAATGGTGCCGCCGGTGCCTACGCCGGATATAAAGCAGCCTATCTCCCCGTCGGTGTCCCGCCAGATCTCCGGGCCGGTGCTCAGATAGTGGGCGCCGGGGTTTGCGGGATTTGTAAATTGGCCGGCGATAATGGAGCCGGGGATCTGCGCCTTGAGCTCCTCCGCTTTGGCAATGGCGCCGCCCATGCCCAGCTTTCCGTCGCTGAGTACCAGCTCCGCCCCGTATGCGCCCATTATCATGCGCCGCTCCACCGACATGGTGTCGGGCATGACGATGATGAGTCTGTAGCCTCTGGCTGCCGCCACTGAGGCCAGACCTATTCCGGTGTTGCCGGAGGTGGGCTCTATTATCACCGTGCCGGGCTTCAGCTCCCCGGAGCTTTCAGCCTGATCCAGCATGTTTTTGGCCACTCTGTCTTTTACGGAGCCTGCGGGATTCAGGTATTCCAGCTTCGCCAGCAGCCTGCCCTTCAGCCCCAGCTCCTTTTCAATGTTTCCCAGCCTCAAAAGGGGAGTGCCCCCGATGAGCTGGTCGGCGGATGTAAAGATTTTAGCCATTATTATTCTCCTTGCTCAGTGTTAAGGTACTTGAATTTGTCCCATGGAAACGCCGTTTTCGGCGAAATGCGCATGTCGATAGTTTTGCCGTCTGTGGGGTGCTGAAAGCGCAGACGCTCAGACCAGAGGGCGATGCCGCATTCTCTGTGTGCGCTGCCGTACTTCACATCTCCCAAAAGGGGCATGCCGCGGGATGCAAACTGCACTCTGATCTGGTGTGTGCGGCCTGTGGCAAGCCGCACCCGCAGCAGGCTCATGCCCTCCTGCCGCTCTAAAACGGAGTATTGAAGCTCCGCCTCCCTGACGCCTTTGCGTGGTCTGGAGACCACATAGGACTTGTTTTTGGCCTTGTCCCTGTACAGCAGATCTCTCAGCACGGCGCTGTCCTCCGCCGTCCCGCCCTGTACCACGGCCAGATATTCTTTCAGAAAGCCGCCGCCGGATATCTGCCAGGACAACTCCGCGGCGGCGGGGCCTGTTTTGGCATATACCATCAGCCCGCCCACGGCCATGTCCAGACGGTGGACGCAGTATATTTCTTTCGCGCCGCACTGCGCCCTGAGCAGTTCCGTCATGCCGCCCTCCTGAGAGGACAGCCCGGCTCTCTTTACGCAGAGGACTATTTGCCTGTCCTCATAGAGCACATTAATATCCATAAAATCACCCAAACCATTGTACATCACGGCGCCCGCTATTTCAAGACGGCGTAAATGCCCTAAAAAAATCAAAAAAAGCGTAAAAAGGGGCAATATATCGGCATCTTGTCCAATTGCCGAAATTGTCCGGGAGTGTTATTATACAATTGCTAAATATTGAATACTTTGTGGGAGATGAATCAAGCTGAGTATTGCCAACATTGTTTCCCTGCTGGGCGGCGTAGCCCTCTTCCTCTTCGGCATGACCCTTATGGGCGAGGGCCTGAAAAAGGTGGCGGGCAATAAGCTGGAGCTGGTGCTCTACCGTCTGTCCGGCACACCGCTGAAGGGCGTGCTTCTGGGAACCGGCGTCACTGCCGTTATTCAGTCCTCATCCGCCACCTCCGTTATGGTGGTGGGCTTCGTAAACTCCGGCATGATGAAGTTGAGCCAGGCCATATCCGTCATTCAGGGCGCGCTTATCGGCACCAGTATAACGGGCTGGATCATATGTCTTTCAAATGTCAGCGGCACCGGCTGGGTCTCCCTGTTTTCTACCTCCACGCTCACGGCGGTGGTGGCGGTGATCGGCATTGTGCTGCGCATGTTCTCCAAAAAACAGACCGACCACCATATAGGCGACATTCTGCTGGGCTTTGCGGTGCTGATGTTCGGCATGCAGTCCATGAGCGGGGCCGTGGCGCCGCTGAAGGAGAGCGAGAGCTTTATTCAGCTGCTCACCACCTTCTCAAACCCCATCCTGGGCATAGTTGTGGGCGCACTGTTCACGGCGGTTTTGCAGAGCTCATCTG
>CAYFSB010000041.1:1058-7475 GCA_964345655.1 uncultured Oscillospiraceae bacterium | reverse complement strand
TAGCCATCGGCGCTGCGGTGCCGGTGCTGCTTTCGGCGCTGGGCGCAAAGGTGGACGGCCGCAGAGCCGCGTTTTCCTATCTGCTGATAGAGGTCATAGGCGTCATCGCCTGCGCGCTTATATATTACATACTGGACGCCGCCGTGGGGCTGGGTATAAACGGATGGGTGGTAAGTCCGGTGAGCATAGCCACGGTGAACTCCCTCTTCCGGCTGGCCACAGCGGTGCTTTTGGTGCCCTTTACCCACCAGCTGAACCGTATGGTCACGGCCCTCATAAAGGAGAGCAACGACGAGAAGAGCGTGAACCGGGAGCTGGACCGGCTGGACGAGCGCTTTTTGCAGCATCCGGCGCTGGCAATTGAGCAGAGCCGCCTGACAGTCAACTCCATGGCCCGCTCCGCCAAGAGCAATCTTATGGCCGCCCTTGAGCTGCTGACGGGCTACAGCGAGGAAAAGCTGCGCAAAGTGGAGCAGACCGAGGATATGATAGATCTGTATGAGGACAGGCTTGGAACCTACCTTGTAAAGCTGACGGCCAGAGAGATGGACGTGAAGCAGAGCGAGAGCGTCTCCAAATATCTCCACACCCTCAGCGATTTTGAGCGTATAAGCGACCATGCCATGAACATATCCGAGGCCGCCCAGGAGATACATACCAAGAAGCTGCACTTCTCCGATGAGGCGGTGGAGGAGCTCAAGGTGCTGACGGCGGCGCTGACGGAGATACTGGAGCTGTCGGTGGGCGCGTTTACCGAGGAGGACATAGAGAAGGCCTATGTGGTGGAGCCGCTGGAGGAGCGCATTGACATTCTCTGCGACGAGATGAAGATACGCCATGTGGACAGACTCCAGCAGGGGCGCTGCTCCCTGTCTCAGGGCTTCGTGTTCAACGACCTGCTGACGAATTTTGAGCGTGTGGCGGATCACTGCTCCAATCTGGCCATAGCCATGATAGAGCTAAGTGCCGATTCCTACGATACCCATGGCTATGTGATAAACCTCAAGGAGCTGCACTCCCACAATTTTGACTCTCTGTACGAGCACTACACCAAAAAGTACGAGATCTGATATCTGCTCCGATGAGACCCATATAAATATCGTGCCGTTCTGAGGCCCCAGGGCCGGAGAACGGCACGATCTGTATTTTATCCGCGAAATACGCCGGAGGCTGAAAAGCCCCCGGAGGCAAAGAGCGCCTCCACTGCGGCCGTATAGTCGGGCAGGTGCTGGCTTTTGTTTATGTGCTTCACATAGCGCTGGCAGTCAGGGAACATATCCGCCGTATAGTACCACAGCTCCTTAAGCCGGGCCAGCGTGTATTTCTCGCCCAGCCCCGCCTCCGAAAAGGCCCGGAGCAGCTCCGCAAGAAACTCTCTCAGCTCCTCCCGGCCCAGCGGCGCGCCGCCGGACAGCTCCCGTATCAGCGCGGGGTTTGCCGCCGCGCCCCGGCCCACCATCACCCTGTCCAGCGCGGGGGCGGCCTCTGTCAGAGCTGCCAGCGCGGCAGGGGAGAAGATGTCCCCGTTATAGCAGACCGCTGCCCGGCTGTGCTCCATGGCGCTGAGAAAGGCGGGGAGGTCTGGCCGGCTTTTATACATGCCGGAGCGGTCTCTCGCGTGGATTATCAGCTCACTCAGGGGATATTTGTTGTATATCTCCAATATGGCGGGGAATTCCTCCGTGCTCTCCACGCCCAGTCTTGTCTTTACGGACACGGCGACAGGGCAGCGGGAGAAGACGTCCGCAAGAAAATCGTCAAGGGAGCGGAGATCCAGCAGCATCCCTGCCCCCTTGTGCTTGGGCACAACGGTGGCAGAGGGACAACCGGCGTTCAGATTAACTTCATTGTAGCCCATGGCCTGTAACTCTCTGGCCGCGGCCAGAAACGGCTCCGCCCGGTTGCACAGCAGCTGCGGCACCAGCGAAAGACCGGCGTTATTCTCCGGCCGCAGATTCCGCAGACTGCCTGCTCTGTATTTGCCGGCGGAGTCAGGGGAGATGAAGGGGGAAAAATACCTGGCCGCGCCGGGGAACATCTGCGCGTGTACCCGGCGGTATATGTATGAGGTGACGCCCTCCATGGGCGCGAAATAAAAAAGCATGGGTCAGATTACCTCCTGAAAAAACGGGCAGTACAATAATACTATATTTCCGCCCCCAATCAAAGAAAAACTTTTGACAGTACATGAAAACTTCATATTTGAATTGTATAATACTAAACACGAAATTTATGGAGGAATGTTATTTTGAAGCATCCCGCTTTGACAAGGGTATTTTCAGTGGCGCTGGCCGTTTTGTGTCTGGTGCTGCTTTTGACCGGGGCTGTATGCATCGGGAAGACCCTGTCCGCCCGGCAGAGTGATATTGACGAGGCCGCTGTGCTGTCCGACAGGACAGCGGATTACCGGACGGTGACTGAGGCCCTCACGGGCAGGATGAGCTACACGGGGGCAAAGCAGGAGCTGGACGAGCGACAGGCCCAGCACGACAAAAAAGCCTCCGAACACAAGACGGAGCTTGCCACCTATACCGCCACAAAGGGCGGGATAAACGCGGGCAGCTCTGCGCTCAGCCAGGCCCAGTCCGCCATGAACCAGGGTCAGGCCCAGTACGACGCGGCCGAGGCGGAGTTTCAGCGTCAGTCCGCCGCCTTTGAGGAGGGTTATCAGCAGTACCTGGCCGGCAAACAGGAGCTTGAGCAGGGCTGGGCGCAATATAACACCCTGTCCTCGATAATATCCGCCGCGCATTCCCAGCTTGGAAATCTGAAGAATATGGGCGAGATACTGGACAGCGATGATGAAAATGCCCGGTTGGAGCTGACGCTGGCGGCCTACGACGGGGCCTTGTCGGCCTATGACCAGGCCATGGAGATACTGAACAATCTGGTGCTTCAGGGCACTCTCACACAGGAGCAGCTGCAGCAGCTTTCAGCGGCGATAGCGGGGGTCACCGGTATGACGCCGGAGGCGATCCGCGCCAGTGTGCAGAACGCCCGCGACAGTCTGGCCCAGGGCGGGGAGGGCATCGCCATAAGTGATGCTGAGTTTCAGCTTATAAAGACCGCCTACAGCGCAAACCGCGCCCTTATTACCCAGGTGATAGAGGCCATTGACGGCAAGGTAAACGAATATGATGCCACTCTGAAGGAAAGCTATGCCAAGCTCACCGCAGCTCAACAGCAGCTCGACCAGGCGGAGACCGCCATGGCGGCGGGCAAAAGCGCCATTGAAGAGGGCGCAGCCGCGCTGGCGCAGGTGAAAGCCCAGCTGGAGCAGGGACAGACCGCGCTGGATGAGGGCTGGGAGCAGATATGGTACCAGCTTGCAAAGCTCACGGAGCAGAAGGAGAAGCTGAAGCTTGAAAAGCAGGAGCTGGAAGATGACGCGGCGGAGCTTGAGACGCTGGGGCTCAGCGTGGACCAGCAAAAAGAGCTGGAGCAGCAGGAGGTATCATTGCGGGTAAAGCTTATGAGCCGCGATGGAGTGGCCCAGCGGGTGGACGGCGGCATGGAGCTTATAAATGCGTCGGAGGAGTATCAGACAGAGTTTCTCACGCAGAGCCGCCAGGCCTTTATTCTCAGACTTTGCGCCTGCATACTGATGCTGTTGAGCGCGGCGGCGGGCTTTGCGGGCATTCCGGCGGCCTATGAGAAGTGCCGCAGTCGGCTTATGCTCATATTGCCTCCGGCCCTGTGTCTGGGCTTTGCGGCGGCGGCGGAGATCATCATAGAGCTTATGGGCCGTGGCAGCAGCTATTCCGCTCTGGCGGTCATAGTCTTTGCAGCCTTACAGCTGCTGACGGTCATCCCCTGGCAAAAACTGAAAAAAAGCGCCGAGGTGTCAATATAATCGACAACATGGACGCGTTGCAAAAATAGAACAAAGCGTATCCCTCGGCGGGGGTACTGTGAAGGGGCTGTCGCAAAATGCGTTGCATTTTGCGACAGCCCCTATCCGGTTTTATTCGCCGTAGCCCATGGGGTTTTTGGACTGCCAGGCCCAGGCGTCGCGGCACATATCGTCAAGACTGTACTGGGCGCGCCAGCCCAGAAGCTCCGCGCTCTTGTCGGGGCTTGAATAGACGGTGGCCAGATCGCCGGGGCGGCGGGGGACTATCTCGTAGGGGACTTTTTTCCCGGTGACGTGCTCAAAGGCCTTCACCATGTCCAGTACGCTGTAGCCGGTGCCGGTGCCCAGATTAAAGACGTTCTCGCCCTTGTGGTTTTGCATATACTCTATGGCGGCCACGTGGCCGCGGGCCAGATCCACCACATGGATATAGTCCCTGACGCCTGTGCCGTCGTGGGTGTCGTAGTCGTCGCCATAGACGCTCAGATGGTCAAGCCTGCCAACGGCCACCTGGGAGATATAGGGCATCAGGTTATTGGGGATGCCGCGGGGGTCCTCGCCGATGAGGCCGCTGCTGTGGGCGCCGATGGGGTTAAAGTAGCGCAGCAGCACTATGGACCAGTCAGGGTCGGCAAAGGCGGTGTCCCGCATTATCTGCTCGGACATGTATTTTGTCCAGCCGTAGGGATTTGTGCACATGCCGGTGGGGGAGCTCTCCCGCAGCGGCATCTCATTCCCGCCGGAGTACACGGTGGCGGAGGAGGAGAAGACGATGTTTTTCACGCCGTGATCCCGCATGGCCTCACACAGAGTGACGGTGGAGAAGAGGTTGTTGTCATAGTATTCCAGCGGCATGCGCACGCTCTCGCCCACGGCCTTAAGTCCGGCGAAATGTATGGCGCAGCCGATGTCATGCTTTTCAAATATGGCGTCCAGCGCCTTTCTGTCGCGCACATCGTTCTGGTAAAAATCCACATGCCTACCGGTGATGCGCTCCACACGCTCTATGGCTCTGGGGCTGGAGTTTACAAGGTTATCCACGACCACCACGCCCATGCCCTTTTGCAGCAGCTCCACGCAGGTGTGGCTGCCGATATATCCGGCGCCGCCGGTAACAAGTACATTCATTTTTCTACCTCTCAGTCAAGTAAAGTCTCCGGGTACACGCCCCGGTCTCTCAGGCTCTGGATATAGGACACTACGCTGTCCATATCCTCTCTGTAGGTGATGCCGTGCCAGGTCTCATGGCAGTTGAGCACCGCCACTGTGCCCTCGCCCTCTTTTATCATGGCGTTTGTGACATACGGCAGGAAATACTCGCATTTAAGCGGGTTTACGGCCAGATTCTCATCCAGCCAGGCAGGGAAGCGGGCCTCCAGCTGTTCCATCATGGCCTTGCCGAAGCCCCAGAAATTCATTGACACCGGCACAAGCCCAGACAGCGGCTCCCAGGTCTCTCCATCCTCGGTGAAGGCCGCGTCCTCGCCGCGCTTTGCGATGCGGGTGCGCTCCACCACGTCGGTCAGCAGACCGTTTTCCACCTGGCATATGCCTCTGGCCACGATGCCGTGCTCAGTGACGGTTTTTTTCAGCTGGTATGCCACCATGGCGTGCTCTCCGGCGTCTCTGTCCTGCCTGAGAAAGTCAAACAGGGCGGAGTAGGCCGTGGGGCCGTAAAAGTCGTCGGCGTTGATGACGGCGAAGGGGCCGTCTACCACGTCCTTTGCGCAGAGCACCGCGTGGGCTGTGCCCCAGGGCTTTTCCCGCCCGGCGGGGACGCTGTAGCCCGCAGGCAGCCTGTCCAGCTGCTGGAACACATATTTCACATCGAAATGCTTTTCAATGCGGCGTCCTATGAAGGCCTTGAAATCGTCCTCTATCTCGTGCTTTATGATGAATACCACCTTGCGAAAACCGGCTCTGTACGCGTCATAAAGGGAGAAGTCAATTATGGCGTGGCCAAAATTGTCCACTGCGGTGATCTGTTTGAGTCCACCGAAACGGCTGCCCATACCGGCGGCCAGGATAACAAGTGCGGGTTCCTGCAATTCAAACACCTCTGTTTATCTTATGATAGCTGACATTATATCAATTATAGCCGCCTTTGTACATAGAAAATCCAACGTCAAAGAGTAAAAAGGTGCGCGCCGCGGGTCCTCCCCGCGGCGCGCAGCCGTTATCAGCCCATTGCGGCCCGGCAGTAGTAGTTGAACATGCGCTCTCTGGCAAGAGTGCTGCTGTCCATATGGCCGGGATAGACCTCGTAGTCCCCATCCAGCATACATATCCTGCGTATTGACCTGAGCTCCTCATCCATATTGCCGCCGGGCAGATCTGTGCGCCCGCAGCTGCCGCGAAACAGGGTGTCCCCGGTGAAGAGGGCGTTTTCACAGCGGATAGTCACTCCGCCGGGGGTGTGGCCGGGGGTCTCCATTATCTCAAAGCGCAGCCCCGCCTGCTCTATCACGTCGCCCTCGGCGTAGTGTCTGCCGCCCTTGGGCAGGTGGAAGGCATAGCTTGAGCTGCCAACGGCCAGGCCGTCGTCTTTCTCGCTGAGATACACC
>CAYFSB010000041.1:0-1048 GCA_964345655.1 uncultured Oscillospiraceae bacterium | reverse complement strand
CCGGCACATCCAGCTCATCCACCAGCGCCTGTACCGCGCCCACATGGTCAAAGTGGCCGTGGGTCAGAAATATGGCCGTGCATTTGAGGCGGTTGTCCTCAAGGTAGTCTAAGATAACATTGCTCTCGTCGCCTGGGTCGATGACCACGGACTCCAGCGTCTTCTCGTTTGTGACCACATAGCAGTTGGTCTCAAGCTGACCCACAGGCAAGGTTTTAATAAGCATCGTCAAAGCTCCTTTGTGTCAAGAATTATAGTTACCGGCCCGTCGTTTACCGACTCCACCAGCATCTCCGCGCCAAATTCTCCCGTGTCAGTCTTAAAGCCCCGCTCCCTGCATTTGGCCACGACCAGCTCGTAGAGCGGTATGGCGGTGTCGGGCCTTGCGGCCTTGGAAAAGCCGGGGCGGCGGGACTTGCAGTCGGCAAAGAGGGTGAACTGGCTGATTATCAGTATCTCAGCCCCGGCGTCCGCGGGACTCAGATTCATCTTGCCGTTTTCGTCCTCGAAAATGCGAAGAGCGCATATCTTGTCCGCGATTTTCAGCGCCTCCTGCTCGCCGTCATCCTGATGGATGCCCAGCAGCACCAGAAAGCCGGGGCCGATCTGTCCTTTTATTTCCCCGCCGATGGTGACGGAGGCGGATTTTACCCGTGTCAGAACTGCTCTCATTTCAGATTTCCTTTCCTTTTCCGTCCTGCCCCGCGCGGCTCACTCGCCGTTTCTGATAACGCTGGAGACGCCTGGGATAGATGACAGGCGGTTCATTATATATTTAAGCTCGCCGAAGTTCTTGACTTCCAGCGTCACTATGGTCAGTGCGATGCCGCCGCCGGTGTCTCTGGCGGAGAGGGTGCGTACCTTGGCGTTGATGGCGTTGAGGATGGTGGCGATATCCATTACAAGACCGGAGCGGTCCTTGGAGGTGATGGTGATGGTGGTGACATAGCTGTCGGTTATCTCCCTGGCCCAGGAGACCTTGACCCAGCGGCCGTCGCTTTCGGGCTGATTAATGCGCTGCCGATAGTTTGCGCAGTCGGTCCTGTGT
>CAYFSB010000040.1:4151-10110 GCA_964345655.1 uncultured Oscillospiraceae bacterium | reverse complement strand
TATCACGCCGTCCTGCTTGTCGGGCACCACATACCACTGGGAATCCAGCTTTACTTCCAGCCGCTGCACCGCGTCATAGCTGTAGTCGGTGTCGCCCAGATTTATTATGGACAGCGCCGCCTCCTCAGTCGCATCGGTGACGGTCTTCTGCTTCACGAAGAGCTGGACCAGAGTGTTCATCTCCGTGTCGTTATACTCGCTGAGCGTCAGCTGGTCCTTGTTGAAGGCCTTGGCCCCGCAGCCGGTAAGCGCGGCTAACATGAGAGCCGCGGCCAGAATAGCGATAAGTTTTTTCATTTTGTTTACTCCTTTGCATATTATGCGCCCAATGTTAATTTTATATAAAAAACTGCATATCATACATATACAGCTTTCGCTTTTTGCGGAAAATTTACGGATTATTTATTTCCGCCTGTGATTTTGTCACAGAAAACGGGTATGTGTGTGGTATAATAAAAACATGAACAGGCAGAAATAAAATAAATGGAGGTAAAAGAATAATGGAACAGAAATATTATATTTGCCGGCACTGCGGAAATATCATTGCAATGGTAAAGAGCAGCGGAGTCCCGGTGGTCTGCTGCGGGGAGCCCATGGAAGAGCTGAAGCCCGGCACGGTGGATGCCTCCCATGAGAAGCATGTCCCGGTATATACCGTGGACGGGGACAGGGTAAATGTCAAGGTTGGCGCGGTGGAACACCCCATGCTGCCTGAGCATTATATCCAGTGGATATCCATAGTCACCGCACAGGGCGAACAGCGCAAGGAGCTGAGACCCGGCGAGAAGCCGGAGGCCTGCTTCAGACTCTGCCCCGGCGAAAAGGTGGAGGCTGTCTATGCCTACTGCAATATCCACGGTCTCTGGAGGGCCTGAGTGTTAGACCCAAACGGATAAAAAAAGTTCCCGGCTTATGGCCGGGGCGCACAAAAGACAATTGAGCGAATATCTCAGTATTGCAGAACCGAAAAATGCGAGAGCACAGAAATGTGTCTCTCGCATTTTTTGATCCCTGCTCTGAGAAGCTGGCTGGACCACAGCTCCACAATGTGGGCATGAACCCCAGAGCTGCGGTTCATATTCAGCGGGGTAATATCATATACCGCGCAGCCGCGGGCTTTGGCAGGCTCAGAACCGCTCCATCCTGTCCATATCCAGCACGAACACGGCCACGCCTCCGCAGGGCAGCTTCATGGGTATCACCGGGGCAATGTCCATGTTGGGCTCCCTAATCATCATGGGATTTTGATAGACCGTCTCTACGCGCTCCCCGGCAAACTTTTTCAGAATGGTCAGGGCCTGCTCCAGCTTGTCGCTGTCCAGTCCCACCATAATGGTAACGCTGCGCTTTTTCAGAAAACCGCCCACGGAGTTGAGCAGCGTCACATAAAAGCCGCCACGGTTGAGCTCTGTAACCACCCGCTCATAATCCTCCCCCTGAAATACAGCCAGCAGAAGCTTGCCGCTTTTTCCTGTTTCCATTGCTTAATCCTCCTTTGGGTTTTTTTAATAATATCACAGCCAATATGAAAATGACAGAAAAATCCTGTTCACACTGCAAAAACTGTGCTAAAATCTCAGAGCTTGAATTTCCTGAAGGCGGAGGGGGTGATGCCCTCCCGTTCTTTGAAGAGATAGAGAAAATGATTGGGGTTTGGTATGCCGACAAGCTGGCAGATGTCGGCGATGGGGCGGTTGGTGTCGTTCAGCAGGGTCTTTGCCCGGTCAATACGCACGTCAATGAGATAGTCAATGGGGCTTCTGCCGATGCAGCGCTTGAACTCTCTGGACATGTGGAATTTGCTGACGCTGAAGGTCCTAGCCAAAAGATCCAGCGTGATGTCGGAGGAATAGTTTTTGTCCAGAAAGTTTTGCAGAGCGATGATAACATCCGGAATGATCGCCGGCTTGTCCGAGGCCAGAGTGACCGCCATGTCCAGCTCTAAAAAAAGCCCCAGCAGCAGGTGGTTGTACAGACTCTCGCTGTGGATGTTGTTCTCCGTGCGCATACTGAACAGCTCCCATATTATGGAGCGGAACCGGGCGCCTGCCCCAAAGGTGAGCATCACCTGCCCTCTGTCCCGTATCAGCGCACAGAGACCCGGAAACAGATCCGACTTAAAGCGGCCGTTGATCCTGACGAAGGCACACTCCCATGGCTGCCCCGGAAAGGCGCGGAAATTCGGGCTTTTCCGGCAGTCCACACATGCGCAGTCGTACTTGCGGCAGTGTACGGTGCTGCCGTTCACCACCAGGTCCCCCTCGCCGCCCAGCGTGTAACAGATAAGCGTGGCGTCGGTGTTGTTGATGTGCATTCCGGCGGTGGGTATTCTGGCCATGCTCATGCGTATCAGCCCTATATCCGAGGTGAAGTCAAACTCTGAAAAACCGGAAAAGAAACGGGACTGGAGGATCTCCACATCGCCGAAGCTGATGTCGGCCTCAGAGCTGCTCTCGTGTACCGGAAAGGTCTGTGAGACATGGTCGATGAAAAAGGAGAGATAGTCCTCCGCCTCGTCAGTGCCGGGAACCCGGATCTCATCCTCCGGCAGAGACCGCTCTATGAAATCCTGAAGCACATACTCGTCGTCCGCCGCGCCATCCAGAGATACCCAGTTTCGCCCAATCAAAACAGCCCCTCCTTTGAAGATGCGAAAAGCATAAAATAAAGAATTAATATATTGATATTATAGCACCATATCCGCACTGTTGTAAATAAGGCATGTGCTCCCGGAGAATAAATTATCGGTGAATTTATGTATAAAGTGTTAAAACCACCCTGACTGTAAAAGCGTTTTCAGACACATTTCACATAAAATGACGGATACAGGGCTCCATTGTTATTTTGCTGACACTATTGATATCTTGCTATTGCCATTATTGGGGAAAACAAAGAAAGCAAGATATGAAGGATTAGCAGCAGTTTTCATGATTTAAATTTCACAAGCTTTGGAATACAATCGAAGCATGAGAGCATATACCAAACCAAATATCAAAAAGGGGGATATCTAAAATGATGTATCAGTTCAGCGAAGAGCAGAAGATGATCCGCGAAATGGTCAGGGACTTTACGAAGAAAGAGGTGGAGCCCAGGGATAAGTGGATGGATGAGAACGGTTTTGACTATGAGCTGCACAACAAGCTCACCCAGGCAGGACTGATGGGTATACATCTGGCAGAGAAATACGGCGGCGGCGGCGGAGACGCCGTGACCAGCATCATAGTTATCCATGAGATAGCCAAGGGCAGTGCCAGCGCGGCGCTGTTTCTGGATGCAAACTGGCTGGCGGCGGATCTCATTCTCCACCACGGCACCGAGGCCCAGAAGGACAAGTTCCTGCCTCAGGCGGCCCAGGGCAAGATATTCGCCTTTGGTCTCACCGAGGCCAGCGGCGGCTCAGACGCGGCGGCGATAAAGTCCACAGTGGTTCCCGCTGAGGACGGCGGCTGGATAATGAACGGCGGCAAGGCCTGGATAACCAACTCCGGCGTTGCTGACTATTACATAATCCTGGCCAAGACCGACCCGGATGCCGGAGCAAAGGGCATCTCCGCCTTTATAGTGCCCAAGGATGCCGAGGGTCTGTTTATCGGCAAGTTTGAGGACAAGATGGGTATGCGCGGCTCCGCCACCTGCGAGCTGGCCTTCAACAATCTGCGTCTGCCCTCCGATGCGCTGCTGGGTCAGATGGGTCAGGGCTTCAAGTATGCCATGGAGGCGCTGGACGGCGCCCGTATCTCCATCGGCGCCATAGCGGCAGGCCTCTCCGAGCACGCCATGACCATTGCCAAGAACTATGCAAACGAGCGCATATGCTTTGGCAAGCCCATAGGCAAGTTCCAGGGCATCCAGTTCAAGTTTGCGGACATGGCAGCCGAGGTTCGGGCCATGGAGCTTATGACCTACGACACGGCGAAGATGAAGGCCGAGGGACAGCGCCACACGCTGGAGGCCGCTGAGACAAAGCTCTTCTCCGCTACCCGCTGCACCCAGATATGCCTTGAGTGCCAGCAGGTGCTGGGCGGCAACGGCTACAGCAAGGAGTTCCATGTGGAGCGCTTTGTGAGAGATGCAAAGCTGCTTGAGATAGGCGAGGGCACCAATGAGATCCTGCGCATGCTCATCGGCGGCACTGTGCTTGCACAGAAATAAAACATTCACAGAAAGGGTTTGATACCCATGAAGATCCTTGTTTTCGTAAAACAGGTACCTGATACAACTGATGTTAAGCTGGACCCCAGAACGGGCAATCTGAACCGTGAGGGTGTGGAGAGCATAATGAACCCGCTTGACGCCAACGCTGTTGAGGCGGCGCTGAAGCTCAGAGAGAAGCATGGCGGCACGGTCGTCGCCATCTCCATGGGTCCGCCTCAGGCGGAGGAGGTGCTGAAGAAGGCGCTGGCAATGGGCTGTGATGAGTCCGTGCTTTTGAGCGACAGAGCCTTTGGCGGCGCGGACACGCTGGCCACCGGCTATGTGCTGGCAAAGGCGGCGGAGAAGACCGGCGACTATGACCTGCTCATTTTCGGCCGCCACGCCTCAGACGGAGAGACTGCCCAGACCGGTCCGATAGTGGCGGCATATCTGGGCATACCTCAGATTACGCTGGCGGAGAGTCTTGAGATAGAGGATGGCTGGGCCGTGGCCACGCGCACAACGGAGGACTGCACCCAGAAGGTGCGGGCGAAGCTCCCGGCGCTGGTGACTGTATGCGCGGAGATAAACAAGCCCCGCTACCCCACCCCCATAAACATCATGAAAGCCTTGAAAAAACCCCGCAAGGTGTGGGACCACGCGGAGCTGGACGCCGACCCTGCAAAGTGCGGCATACCAGGCTCCCCGTCGGTCACAAAGCGGCTGTTTGAGCCTGCGCGCGGCAATGTGGACACCACGCTCTTTGCCGGGGACGAGCAGGAGATAGCCAGGCAGTTTGCGGACATGCTGCAGGCGCGGCATCTGATCTGAAAGGAGATACATCCATGACAAAAAACGAATGCAGCGGAATATGGGTGTTCGCCGAGCAGCGCGGAGGCCGGCTTGACAGAACTTCCCTTGAGCTTCTGGGCAAAGCGCAGGAGCTGAAAAAGACCACCGGCGAGGCAGTGACGGCGCTGCTGCTGGGCTGCGGCGTGGAGACGCTGGCGGGAGCGTTGGTGTCTCACGGAGCGGACAGAGTAATAATAGCGGAGCATGAAAACCTGAAGGACTACAGCGCCAGACCCTATCAGAAGGTCACGGCAGAGCTGTGCACAAAGTATAAGCCCTCCATCTTCATCTTTGGCGCGACTGCCCAGGGCATGGACCTGGCCCCCAGAGTGATGTGTTCTCTGGGCACGGGCCTCACCGCCGACGCGGTGGAGCTGGGTTTTGATGAGGACGGCGTCTTCGTCCAGACCACACCGGCCTTTGGCGGAAGCCTTCTGGCCCATATCGCCATTCGTGAGCTGCGCCCGCAGATGGTCACAGTGAGAGCCCACGTGTTCGACGTGCCGCCTGAGGATATGACAAGGCAGGCGGAGATAGTCCGGGAGACTGTCAGTGTGGAGGCGGACGGGGACTATGAGGTGCTGGAGTCCACGGAGAAGGTCTGCACAGGCGTGTCGATAAATGACGCGGAAGTGCTTGTGGCCGGCGGCAGAGGCATAAAGAACCCGGAGGATATCGAGCAGCTTCGCACGCTGGCGGCGCTTCTGGGCGGAGAGCTGGCCTGTTCCCGCCCACTGGTGGATGAGGGCTGGCTGGACCACAGTTTGCAGATAGGCCAGAGCGGCACAACGGTCAAGCCCAAATTCATACTGAATGTGGGCATCTCCGGCTCCGTGCAGTACATGGTGGGCATGCAGAAGGCCGAGACAGTGGCCAGCATAAACACCTATAACAAGGCGGATATATTTGACATTTCCCATTTCGGCGCCGTGGCCGACTATTCAAAGCTTTTACCTGCGCTTATTCAGGAGAT
>CAYFSB010000040.1:0-4089 GCA_964345655.1 uncultured Oscillospiraceae bacterium | reverse complement strand
AAAAAATAAAGGAGTCTTTTGTATGAGCGATCGCAAATTCATCATCCCTGAATTCGGCCCCTTTGCCGGAATGAGGGTCATCTGCTCCGGCTCACTTATCGCAATGCCATTCGCAGCCACTATGCTTGCGGATTTCGGCGCAGAGGTTATACATATTGAGCGCCCCGGCGTGGGCGACACCCTGCGTATGCTGGCACCCTTTGCGGAGATAAACGGCAAAAAGGTCTCCACCGCATGGGCCCAGGACGCCCGCAACAAGCTGTCCATGAGCCTTGAACTGAACCTGAAATTTGAAGAGGTGAAGGAGATATTCTTCGGCCTGCTCAAAGAGGCGGACGTGTTCATGGAGAACATGGTATGGCTCCACAAGCTGGGAATATATGATGACGATCTGCTGAAGGTGAACCCGAAGCTGGTTATCGTCCACATCAGCGGAATGGGGCATCAGGAATTCGGCGGCGTGCCCTCAATATGCAACCGCGCATCTTACGACATGATCGGTCAGGCTTTTTCCGGCTGGCTGAATCTCCAGGGTGACCCGGACAAGGACCCCTCCATCTCCAAGCCCTATACCAACGACTTTGTCTCTGCCTTTGCCGCTCTGTTCGGCACGCTTGCCGGCTATACCTGCGCCCAGCGCACCGGTAAGGGCCAGGTAGTGGACATTGCCCAGTTTGAGGCCATGGCGCAGTACATGTGCGGCACCTATACCGCCTACACCATGTCCGGAGTCATTGCCAAGCGCACCGGCAACAATAACCCCGCCTTCCAGCCCTATAATCTGTTCAAATCCGGCGACGGCTTCCAGGTAGCTCTGGGCGCTTTCGGCCCCGGAGTGTTTAACAGATGTATTCCCGCCATGGGTCTGGACCTGGACTACTTCAACTATAAGGACTGCTCCTCCGGCCCGGAGGCTGTGGCTTCTCCCAAGGGCCGCGAGCTCAATGACGCGGTCATTGCCTGGTGTGCCAGCCACACTGCCGCCGAGATCGAGAGCGCCATGGAGGGCGCCCGTGTTCCCTGCGCCACTGTGAACACCGCAAAGTCCGCCTTTGAAAACGAGCACTTCAAGTCCCGCAACGACTGGATAAGCTATGAGGATCAGACCGTGGGCGCGGCTATCACCGCCTTTGGCGTTGCTCCCAAGCTCAGCGAGACTCCCGGCCAGGTCTGGCGCGGCGCCCCTGCCATGGGACAGGACACCGAGGCCATACTCAAGACTATCCTTGGTTATGACGATGAAAAGATAGCCCAGCTCAAAGGCAAGAAGCTGATCTGAGAACATTCGCATTGAATCACGCACGGCGCACCTTAAACGGTGCGCCGTGTTTTTTTAAATCTGCCGTGGAATTAACGCGCATTTAATATAATGTGGTATAATATAAAAAAATCTGTTTGAAACAGGGGAATGAGCCATGTTCAACATACTTGTGGTCGAGGACGACGTGAAGATGAACCGCATCTACTGCTCCGCGCTGAAGCAGGGCGCATATGAACCTATTCCGGCCTACGATGGGTCACAGGCACTGGAGCTTATTGCGGAAAGGCCGGTGGACCTGGTCATATCCGATATAATGATGCCCGAAATGAACGGCTATTCCCTGACCCGGCGGCTTCGGCAGGACTGCCCGGAGCTGCCCATACTGATGATATCCGCGCGAGAGAGCTTTGAGGACAAGCGCCACGGCTTTCTGGCCGGGATAGACGACTACATGGTAAAGCCGGTGGATATAAACGAGATGCTGCTGCGTGTGCAGGCTCTGCTGCGCCGGGCGCGGTCCGTAAGCGAGCGAAAGCTGACGGTAGGGGCTACGGTGCTGGATTTTGACACCTATACCGCCCGGTTTGACGGCCAGACCGTGGAGCTGCCGCAAAAGGAGTTTCTCATACTGTACAAGCTGATGTCCTGCCCGGCCAGAACCTTTACCCGCCGCCAGCTTATGGACGAGCTGTGGGGCTATGACACGGATTCCGAGGAGCGGACGGTGGACGTGCATATAAACCGCCTGCGGGAGAGACTGCGGGACTGCGCCGATATAGACATTGTGACTGTCCGTGGGCTGGGCTACAGGGGGATAAAAAAATGAAGCTCATGGATTTCAGCAGAATATACAAGGTGATCCGGCGCATGGTGTTTATTTTGACGGCGGTGTTTGCGCTGCTGGTATTGCTGTTTCTGTTTTTGCTGTTCATGCTTTTGCGCGACAGCATGTTTGACATCAGCACGATCAGCGAGAGCACAGGGCTTGTGGTCACATGCAGTGTCATCTCTATTCTCATAGTGAGCCAGCTTGTGGCCGTGCTGTGGATAAGCAGCGTCAGCCGCCCTGCCGCCGCAATATCCAGAGCGGCGTCCCAGGTGGCCATGGGCAATTTTGATGTGCAGATAGACACCTCCGGCTTTAAAAACGAAATGCTGGAGCTGGGGGACAATCTGAACAGGATGATAAGGGAGCTGGCCAGCATAGAGGTGATGCGCACGGACTTCGTGTCCAACGTCTCCCATGAATTTCGCGCGCCGCTGTCCAGCATACAGGGCTGTGTGACGCTTCTGAGCAATCCCGTTATAACTGAGGCCCAGCGGAATGAATATTTTGAGCTGCTGAAGGAGTGCACCCGCCAGCTGTCCTCCCTTGTGGACAATGTGCTGAGACTGTCCCGGCTGGAGACGCAGAATATTGCGGCGCGGCCTGTGAAATTCAGTCTGGATGAGCAGCTTCGCAGGGCGCTGCTTATCTATGAGGGGGACTGGTCGGAAAAGGAGCTGGAGCTGGAGCTGGATATGCCTGAGTGCGAGTATCTGGGGCAGGAGGAGCTCATAAGCCAGATATGGGTAAACCTTATCGGCAACGCCGTGAAGTATACCGACCGCGGCGGCAAGATAGGCGTAAAGCTGGATGACAGCAGCCCGGAGCATATAAGCGTCACAGTCTACGACACAGGGATCGGCATGACGGAGGAGGTCAAAAAGCACATCTTCGAGAAGTTCTATCAGGCCGACAGCTCCCGCAGCTCCAGCGGCAACGGGCTGGGGCTTGCGCTGGTAAAGAGCATCTGCCAGCTGACCCGCTGCGAGATAAGCGTGGAGAGCAGACCCGGTGAGGGCAGCACATTTACTGTGCTGCTGCCCAGATAAGGGCATTTTTCGATTCGATCTGTCTTATCCTGCCGTAAGATGAAATAAAGTTGAAAAAGAGTTTACATTGTGGTGCTAAATAATAAACATGGGCAGAATATATTGTAATATGGAAAAAGATAAGAATTATTAAGGCGGGTTAATATGGATTTTTTGCTCTGCGTCTGCTACTATGCGATAATTGGGATAATATCCTTTTATGCGGGGAGGCTTATCTCAAAACACATATTCAGGTATGAGGCGTTTCCGTTTTGCCCATATTCCTGGGAGAGGGATGGCCAGATATATAAACGCATCGGCATAGGCTGGTGGCAAAACCGGGTGCCGGACATGAGCCGGATATTCAAAAGACTGATGCCGCCAAAGAAACTGGTGGGCCGCCCCGACAGGGCAAAGCTGCTGACAATGATACAGGAGACCTGCGTTGCGGAGCTTACTCACGCCATGCTGTGCGCTGCGGGCATTGCGGTTTTCTGGATATGGCCCGGCGCGGGAGGAATAATTATCTGGCTGGTGTATTGTGTTTTTGGCAATCTGCCTTTTATCGCCATTCAGCGGTATAACCGCCCAAGACTTGTAAAACTGCTCCGGCGCTGCCGGGACTGAGAGGGAGAGATTTAGTATTAAAGCGCTGATTTTGAGCTGCAATACCGGTGAGGGACACAACTCCTGCGCTAAGGCGATAAAGGAGAGCTTTGAAAGCCACGGCGCCGTGTGCGACGTGGTGGACTCGCTGAGTTTTATATCAAAGGGTGTGTCAAATTTCATATCCAAGGGCCATGTGCTGGTATACAGGCATGTGCCCGGCCTTTTCCGCTGGGGCTACAGATATATGGAGGGGCATGAGGAGCATTTTGAGGAGGGTTCTTTTACCTACAGGCTTATGGCCTCCGGAGCTGAAAGACTGAATAAATACATAGCCGACAAGGGCTATGACACGGTCATCTGCCCAC
>CAYFSB010000039.1:2450-10142 GCA_964345655.1 uncultured Oscillospiraceae bacterium | reverse complement strand
TATGATCGCGGCGGCCATCATGTCTTTCAGCTCGCGCGCAAGCCTGTCACGGTCTTTCCAGATTCTTCCCGAGAAGTCCTTGCCCTCGAACTTTGCTTCCAGCACGGCTTTCACCTGCCCGGGCGAGGGCGCTCCGAATTTCACGCTTTCCCCGTATGTCCCAGTCCTCGGCATGTTTTTCGGAATCATTGCTTCCGGCGCTGTCCGCCCTTCATTTCCTTTCTTTGCGTAATCGCTTGTGCCCGCAATCCTCGCCCTGTCCGTAGCGTCTGCCAATGCCGCATCGGCCGCGCGTCTGCGTTCTTCAAGCTCCCGCCTGATGTCTTCCGCCGCCTTCCTCGCGCCGTTCTCAAGCGACGACCGCACGGCGTTCTCCTCGTCCTCAGCAAGCTCGTCAAGCATTCTGGCAAGCACCTTGTCGATGGCTTTTGCTCGGTCAAGGCGTCGCGCCGCCGTTTTCCGCCTCGCGTCCCTCGCCGTCCGGTCCGGCTCCTGCGCCGCGATTCCGTCGGGGTTCTGCTGCCGCAGCTCTTCCAGCTCCTGCCGTCTGCTCCAGTTGTATCTCGTGCGTTCCTGCGGCGTCCACGGCTCCCTGCTCCAGACAAGGCGTGCCGTTGCAGTTTCCGTCTTTGCGAGTTCGTCAAGGATTGGGGCGATGAAGGCTTTTATCCTGTTCTGCGTCCTTCTGATCGCCCTGCCGAGCGCGACGGCCGCGCGGCCTGCCTCCATGTGCGCCTCGTGCTCGCGTCTTTTGGCCGCCTGCTCGCGGATGAGCCAATACAGCCATGACGGCTTTCGTTTCATTGCGCGGCCGCGCGCGGCATCCTTCTTCCGCTTCGCCTCCTCGCGCGCCTGCTTTTTTCGGTCTTTTGCTTCCTGCCGCGCCTTTCGCTTTTCGGCGCGCGCCTCCTCGCGCTCCCGCGTCCTGCGCGCCTTTTCTTCCTCGCGGCGCCGTTTTTCTTCCATCGCAAGCCTCTTTGCCATGTCCCGCCCCCGTGGCTAGTATTCCGCCGCCTCCGCCTGCATCTCTTCCGCGATTCTGCGCCTCTCTTCGTCCGCGTCAGTCACATAAGGATGGTTCTCGATGATCGTCGCGTCCGAAATGATGCCCTTTGAAGCGGCGAGAATCTGAACCGTCTGAAGCTCGTTGATGATGTGATCCGTGTTCCATATGATGTCCGCCGACGGCACGTGATCCCCCTCGCACCTGATCCTCATGTCCTCGCAGATGAACCATGCGAGCTTCTCGATCGCCTCGGCGAATTCCGCCCCCATGTTGCGGCAGTCAAGGTCAAGCTCGCTGTACCGGTAACGGATCGCCGTCCCCGACAAGTCGCCCGCCTCGGCTTCCTGCGTGTCCACGCCGCTTCCGGCGTCGAAAATGTCTTTGCGAAGCCTTGAAAGGTGCGCCTCGTGCGTTGCGACGTCCACCTTGCTTTCGAGATTTTGAACGTCTCCGCCGTCGCCGACAAAAAGGCAGTTCAGCGTCGCGAGGTTGCGCACAAACTCTTCCGGGTTCCCGACGTGGCCTTTGACGAGCTTGACGTTGTTCGGCGTGTCCGCGAGCAGGTTTGCTACATCCGAAACCCGCTCGTCGTAATCGTCAATCAGCGGCTTTATCAGGGCGAGAAGCGGCCGCGCGTCTGAGTTGTAGCGGAACTGTATAATCGGGAGCCGTTCCCAGCTGTATGACGTGCCGCCGATCGTGAAATGGCCGCTGTCCTCGACCGGCACAAGCTCCCCGCCGTCGTCCGCGAACCTCTGCACGCCCGTGTCCGTCCACAGCTCGTAAACCTGCATGCCGTCCCTGCCGTAACGCCTGACAACGGCGGTTATTCTGTCGATATCCTGCGCGTCGTAAACGGGAGCGACCGTCTCTGGGGCGACCCGCCGCGTCTTCAGCCTTCCGTCCTCGTCGTAAAATACGGCCATCCATCCCGCCCCGCACACAACCGCGTCCATGCCCACCGCCTTTAGCTGGCGTCGGAATGACTTGTCAAAAAACTCGTTCATGCGCGCCTCGAGCGCCTCGTCCTCGGAATGAACGCTGAACGGCTGGGCGAGAAGGTACGCGATCTTCTGATCCGTGAGCTTGCGAAGGAACGGGTGCGCGATCCTGTTGTTGCTCAGATGTTTCAGCCCGTATTTGTTTTTTCCGATAATGATTGTCCGCTCGCGTTCAAGAATGTCGTTCTGTCCGGCATAGTACGCGCGGCCTTTTTCCATCTGCTCGAGCCGCTCCGGAATAAAATATCTGTCCAGCTCTTCGGTCTTCATTCGTCCATCCCCAGCAGGTGTGCCCTGACAAGCGCGACAAAACCCTCCCATCGCGAATTCCCGCTCTCTTTGTAAACCGCGTTGATGTCGCCGCCGCAGAACGGCCGCGGGCATGCCTTGCCCGTCACGTCAAAATGCCTTACGACGTGATCAAGGCCGATCTTGTGTCTTCTCAGGATTCCCGCAATAAGCTCTGCGGCCGTCGATTCCGTCTCGTCGGTGAAGAACCAGTCGTCGTCCGTGACGCTCCTGTGCCCTCTGTCATAGATCAGCTTGTTCTCGCAGAGGTCCACGCCGATCGAATTGCCGTTCCGGACCGGCAGCTTCTTTCGCTTCTCCGGCGGCGTGTGCGGACTGTCAACGCCGCCGACGTGCCATGCCGCGCGGCTCTCCGGGACGACAGCAAGAACCTCGTCGCCGTCAACGAAATAATGAGTGCTCCGCGGCGCCTTGAGCTCGCGTTCAAGCGCCCTCGCGTTCGCCGTCGCCGAAGCCGTCGTGCCCGTGTAATGCACAACGACCCACTCGATCGCGCCATTTCTTCGACTGTGATATTTTGTCCTGAACCGCTCCGTAAAACTGTACATAATCTTCCCCCCTCGTCTCGTAAAACTTTTCGAGCGCCGTTGTGTTGGCGCGGATGATTTCCTGCGTCTGCTCGACAAGCACCCGCATTTCCGCATTGCTCTGAGCCTGCCTTTCCGTCTGCGCGATGAGCGCGTCCCTGAACTCTTTTTCAAGCTGGTTAAGACGCCTGTAAAAATGCACGACGACGATCGCAAGCGTCGCGCATATCGCGTACAGCCCCATGGTGCTGAGCGCCGTCGCCCCGCCGCTAATAGTCTGCACCGCCTCCATGTCCCCCTCCCGTGTAAAATTGCCTTATGGCGTCCACTTTTGCGGCGCATTTCCTGAGGCATTCAGTCGCTGTGACGAGAAGGTCAAGCAGATCGCCGTTCATCTCGATGTCCTCCGGCCGCGGCATCTCGCACGGCTCCGTCAGCCTTTCCGGCGGCCTGATCTCAATCACAACCGGATCGGGGATAGAGCAGGGCCGCGATGTCGCGCACCCTGTCTGGCAGGCGGCCGTCAAGCCAGCCGCAATCGTCGCCGTCGCCGCGCATCTCTTCCAGTATCTGCCGCGCGTCATTGCCTGTCTCCTCCGCTTTTCTGAATGCCTGTTCATATTTCTGCGCGGACCGCTCGGCGCGCCTGCGCGCCTCTTCCGCCCTTTCCAGCGATTCGGCATACGCCCTGGCCCTGCGCTCCCATTCCCTCGCCTGCGCCTCGGCCTCTTCGGCCTGCGCCCCTGCCTCCTCGGCCTGCGCCCGTCCCCGGCTTTTCACGCACTGACATGTCGCGGCTGTCGTGAAGAAAGCCGCCGTCATGGCCGCGATGATAATGAATGTGATCTTTTCCCGCATGGTCATGCCTCC
The DNA here is from genome assembly GCA_964345655.1 of uncultured Oscillospiraceae bacterium. Lineage (GTDB taxonomy): Bacteria > Bacillota > Clostridia > Oscillospirales > Oscillospiraceae > Limivicinus. The sequence continues at coordinate 6,429 of CAYFSB010000039.1, read as the reverse complement.
GCCGCGCCGTGCAGCCCCGCCCGCATGATGCGTCCTTGCAAGCCCGATCTCGAAATTCCGGATTATATTTTCAGGAAAATTTGCGGGCTTTCGCGCAGATACCTCTCCACGTCGCCGCCGGTTATCCCCTTCGCGCGGAGGATGACTTCGCCAAATCCGCTCCGGATCATGTGTTCAAAATATGCGCGGTCAGTCTTGAAAAGCCTCTGGATGTTGTTCGGCGTCCGCGTGATGTCCGTGCAGCACGCGCGGCATCCGGCTTCCGCGCTCATGCTGTGCGGATAGTCCGGCTCCTCCGCCGCGAGGAAGTCGAGAACGTCCCTGCGCGTCCAGAATGCAAGAGGGTAGCACTGATGCCATGGGTATTTTTTCGGCTTGAAAAACGTGCCCGAGTCGCAGAACATGAATTTCCTGCGCGCGCTCTCGTCGGCGCGGTTTCCCCATATTGCGATTCTGATCCCGCGCGACTTCATCACCCTGTTTGCCGGCGCCTCTTTGAGCTGATAGCAGCACTGCACGGGCGAGACGCGCAGCCCCGGGCATTTGCGGCATCTGCCCGTGAAGCTCCGCTTCCCGAAAAGCGGCCAGTATCCTGTACGCCTCCACATCGCGAACGCCTCCTCGTCCGGCATCGTTTCGACAAAAGCAAGGCCGCGCATGCGCTGCCGTATGTACTGCACAAGGCGCGGCTCGGCGAGCCCGGCGTTGTTGTTCATGTACAGCGGGCGGCTGATGACACGCCGCACGAGGTGAATCAGCACGGTCGAATCCTTCCCGCCCGAATAGAGCACGCAGGCCGGCGCGCCGTCCGTCTCCTCCTGTCCGCGCCGTATGATCTCAAGGCTCATCTCTATTTTCTGCGGAAGCATCAGCCCCTGCATCTTTGCAAGCAGCGCGAGCCTTTCTTTCAGGTCCTCGCCGCCCGCCCGGCGGTAAACGCCCTTCGTCATTTATTCCCCCATTTGGTGTCGGTCTTGACGCCCCTTGCGTAAAGCTCGCCCGCGAGCTTCCAGAAATCCTCCCCGAAGTCCTGATAGCGCCCTCTTGCCGTGAACGTTACCCTGTCCCCGTCCTCGCTTTCCCCGCTGTCGTCCGCGCCGCCCGCGCCGCCCGTCTCTTCAAGCTCCCGCCTGCGCTCGCGCTCCCTTGCCGGGCTTGCGTCCTCAAACGCGTCAAGCATCCGCCCGACGTCCGCGTCCATCCTGATCGCCCCTGCTTCCGTTTCCGAAAATCCAAGCAGCGTCTCGTCCCATCTCTGCAGGTCCGGCCATTCGTCCTGCGCGCCGTCCGCCATGCCCCAGTCGATGCTTTCGGCCTCTTTCTCAAGGAATCCCCAGTCGATTTCGGCCAGCTCGCTGTCAAGCTCCGCAAAATCCCACTTCGCCAGCTCCGCGATCTTGTTGTCCGCGATGCGGTATGCGCGTTTCTGATTCTCGCCGAGCCCGGTCACTGTCACTACAGGAACCGTCTCGAGCCCGAGTTTCACGGCCGCCTTGTAGCGCGTGTGTCCGGCAAGGATGACCCCGTTCTCGTCCGCGATTATCGGCGAGTTGAACCCGTTTGCGCGTATGCTCTGCATGAGCGCGCCGACGGCGCTGTCGTTCCTTCTCGGGTTGCGTTCGTAAGGCCGTATATTTTCGATCGGCATGTCCGCCAGCTCCCGCGCAATCTTCTGTTTCCCCATTTTCCGCCCCCTGCTGAATTCATGGCTGCCATCTGAACGTCTGCGAGCTTATCCCTTCCGTCGCGTAACGGATCGCGTCGATGGCATGATTGTACTCGTCAGCTGGCCTTGCCTGCTGCCGCCCCGCCGCGTCCTTCTGCCATGCGTAGTTTGAGAACTCGATAATCGTGTTCGGGCAGCTCTCGTTGATGATGATCTCGTAATCCTGAAGGCGCCTGATTCCCGCCTCAACGCTTCCCGCGCCTTTCTTTGACGGCCTGATCCCGCCGATCCCGCGCGCCCTGAGTTCCGCGATCATCTGAGGGCTTGCGCTGTCCGCGACGATCTCGGCGTTCCTGCATCCCGCGTCAATGATCCTGCGGGCAAGCGTGTCAAGGAGGATGCCCGTGCCATATATTTCCGCGCATATGTAGATCTTCCGTCCCCGCTCGTCGGCGAGCAGGCAGACAAACGCCGTCGGGTCGTTCGAAAACCCGAAGTCCAGCCCGAACAGCGCGCGGTATTTCGGCCGCATCGTCGCGCGGTCGATCTCCCTCGCCATGACCTGCGGGCTGAAAGACTCGACATGCCAGCGCTCGAACACAAGACCCTCGCTGACTCCCCATTCGCCCATTCCCTCGATCGCGTATCTTCGCGGGTTCTCCGTCCTTAGCCGCTCGAAAATGGCACGGTCGTCCTCGCTGAGGAACTCGTTCACGTCGTAGTTCCGCGTTATGGCAAGAACGTCCGGGGCGGCGCTGTCAAAAAAACGCGCCTTTATCCAGCACCTCTCGCTCCATGGATTGAGCGTAAGCGTATGCTGCTTGAACAGCGGTTCCGGCACCTCGCCCCGGATGCTGAGGTCAATCTTGTCGAACGCGTCCTCGTCGGCGACCTGAAACGCCTCTTCAAGCCACGTCCAGCAAAGCACGCCGTCCTTGACGACGATCGAGTTGATCGACTGCGGCTTGTCAAGGCCGCGAAAAAGTATCTTCTGCCCGCTGGGCATGTATGTCAGCTCAAGCGGGCTCTTTGTGGATTTCCACAGATGCCCGACCGCAAGCCTGTCGATCGCCCACATGAGCTGGGCGAACGTCGAGTCCCTGTTCGTTTCCGCGAACCTGCGCAGGACAAGCGCGCACGGCCTGAGCCTGTACTGCGCCCAGTGCCGCATCATCTCGTATATGATCCACAGCGCGGCCGTCGTCGATTTCTTTGATCCGCGCCCGCCCTTGCATACCCTGTACCGTCCGCGGAAAGTCCAGAACTCGTCATAGCCGCCGCCGACGGCCTTTCGGATGTCAATCACCGGCATTGCCGCCTCCCCCGTCTTCCGGCCATGTGGTGAACGTCACAGCCTCGGTGTCGATCGCGTCGGCCTCCCTGTCGATTCCTGCCGCCCTGTCGAGGCCGTCAAGGTTTGCCGTGTACGCGCCAGCCGCGCCCGCCGTGAGGATAGGCTTCTGCAGGATGCGGCAGATGTCGCAAACGACTTCTCCCGGCGTCCTGTCAGTCGGCGGCTCCATCCTCAGCGCCTCCGCTTCCGCGAGCGTCGCGACGCGCCGGCGCTCGATCTCGTCTTCGAGCTGCCGCTTGAAGTCGAGCCGCGCCCTGATGCTTTTCTGGCGCGTCCAGTCCGCCCGCCTCCTCTCCTCCTCCTCGACGCGCGCCAGCTCCTCGGCATAAGCCCTTGCGACGTTCGGGCGGCTCATCAGGCGTGACGCCGCAACCGCCCTCGATTCCGCCTTCCATCCCGCCGATTTCGGGTAGGCGCGCGCGTATGCGTCGCTTCTGGTCGCACCTTCCGCGACTGCGATCACAAAACGTTTCTGCGCCTGCGTGAGCGCCGTGCTTTTCGGCCTGCCCTTTGCCATCCCCCCCTCCGGCATGTTCACTTTTTCTTTCTTCGCCCGCCCTTGCCCGTCGGAAGCGGCACAACCTCCCCGGCCCTCTCTTTTATGGCCATCGCCGCCAGCTCGCTTAATTCCAAACAGCGTCCCGCGATGTCCCTGTCGCCGTCGAAGAACTCGACAATCCGCGCGATTCTTTGCGCGCCCATCCCCCACAGCTCTTCGTGGTTGAGCCTGTCAGCCCTTGCCGCCCCGGCAACCGCCCCGACAATCTTTGAAAGCTCGTCGTCGCTGAATTCCGCGGCAAGCTCCTTTTCGCCGGCGGCAAGCATCCCCTGCCAACGGCACACCGTCCTTCTGATCTCGCTTGCCGTCGCTCCGTGTCCTCGCCTGCGTATCGCCCGGACCTGGCCGTCTGTCAGAAAAATCCCGATCCCCCCTTCCGTGTCCATGATTTTCCTCCTTG
>CAYFSB010000039.1:2066-2440 GCA_964345655.1 uncultured Oscillospiraceae bacterium | reverse complement strand
CGCGGAACCCCGCGCCGTGCCTAGATTATCGCAAGCTGTTTAAGTTTCTGCGCCATCCCGTCTTCCGCGAGTTTCGCCGTTTCCGCCTGATCGTAAGCTATCCGCGCAGTTTCTGCGGCCTTCGTCCATTCCTTTTCTAATTTCCGCGCCTTCTCCCGCTCGTCCGCAAGCCTCCTGAACGTTTCCTTTTCCTCGTCGTCAAGGTTCTCAACGCCTTTCTGTTCGAGAAAGCGGTATTCCCTGTCTCGCGCAAGCGTCGCGTAATGGCTCCGGTCAATATCCTGTGCGCGGCTTTCGTAATCTCTGGGAAGATAACGTTCGATTTCGTATGTCTTGCGGCAATTTTTTATCACCTCCGGCAATGTCGGGATAAA
>CAYFSB010000039.1:1435-2056 GCA_964345655.1 uncultured Oscillospiraceae bacterium | reverse complement strand
CATGCCGAGCCATGCCGTGGCCATCACCTCCTTGTCCTCTCGCGTGAGTTTCGGGGCGTTCGGGTAAAGGCTCCATAGCATTGTGAGAAGCTGCCTGGTCTCTTTCAGGTTCATTTCACGTCCTCCTTCTTCTTTCGCATCCATGCGGACGTCGGCACGAGATATACTTTCTTTCTGTCATCGATAGGATTTATGACGTAAAACGCATCGAACGTTTCCTCCATACTGTCGTACCTGTTGCAGATGCGGACTTCAAGACCTCCCCTGTCCCTGCCCATGATACGCGTGAGCTGCGCAATAATGTCGCTGATTGTCATTTCCAGCCTCCTGTTTCTTCTTTTGACGCATATTCAGTCCGGCAATATTCGCATACATATAGCGTTTTCTTTTTCATGTTTCATCCTTTTCAGTATTCCTAAAAAAAGCTGTTCTTTGATTCCTGCGGCTGTCTTTGCGACTGCCTGCCGCCGTCCCCCTGCCACTTGCGCGTGTCCCCCAGAATGCCGCGCTCGATCATCCATCCCTTCGCGCTGTATCCGTTCGGCCCGCGCCTCAGCACATTGTGACGGATGCAGACGTCCCCAACGATCTGCGCCTGCCGCGGCGTCGTGTCCACGAGCC
>CAYFSB010000039.1:0-1425 GCA_964345655.1 uncultured Oscillospiraceae bacterium | reverse complement strand
AGGTCCTCCGCATCCTGTATGTCGTCAGCGCGGTCTTCGGCCGTCTCGGAAAGCAGCTGGATGAGTTTATATTTTCTCACATCCCCCCAGTTGTCTCTTTCTCTGATTGGCTTTGAAATATCCCTCATTACCGCGCTTTGCATAAGGTCGGCGCCGCACTTGAACCACATCGCATTCCCCGTTTCTTTGGCGGCCGTTCCGTCTTGTGAAACAGCCGCCGTTTTATATTAGCCTGCCTCTCTCAGCCTTTTGCCGTCAGAACGGAAACCCCGGGTCGTCGTTCGCGCCGAACGTTGTGTTCTGTCCTGCTTGCGGCTGTTGCGTCCATCCCGCCTGCGGCGACGGCTGGCGGTGTTGTTGCGGCGGCATGTTCGCCTGCGTCTGATACGGCTGTTGAGGCTGATACTGTTGCGGCGGCTGTTGCGGTACCGCGTGCTTGCCGAGCCTTTTGTCAAAATAAACGTCCCTGTAAGTCTTTTCGTTCACAATTCTTGACCTGACCGTCACTTCCATCAAGACGCCGGCCGCGCTTTCTGTGATACCCGGCAGCTCCTCGATGTCGCGCGGGACCGGAAGCCCGATAGTCTGCAAATCCCGTTTGAAATAGCTTATGCTGTTTTCGTTTTTGAGCGTCGCGAACTTTCTGAACTTCTGGCCTTTCTGTTTCCCCTCGGTTATGACAAACGTAAATGTGAACATTGGGTTGGTGTTGTCTTCAGTGTATTTCACTTCCTCGATGACTACGCGGTATTGCCCGTCTTCCGGGGTGATATATTCGTTTGTCGCAATCGGCGTATTCTGCCACTGGTCGGCATAAAAAGATAATTTTGACATGTTTTTTCTCCTTTTCAGTTAAGAATGTTTTTTATGAAGTTCGGCGACGGCCTGAACGTTACTGTTTTCTTTGCGGGTATCTCGACCGGCTCGCCGGTCTTAGGATTTCTTCCCGTTCTCGCTTTTGTCGTTTTCGGAATAAACGTGCCGAGGTCTTTTATCCTTACTTTCTCGCCTTTTTTAAGCTCCTCCCTTATGCAGTCCAGATAGGCGCTGATAATTTCCCTTGTTTCCTTTTGCTGTCGATCCTGCTGATCTGCTTGTGAGCGACCCTTGTTGCGCTTGCCGTCGCCTCGTTCGGCGTTTTTTTCTCAATGATGTCGTTCAGCCATTCTACTGTTTTTTGGCTGAAAAGTATCCGCCCCTTGTGTGTGCTTGTAACGAGTTCCGCGATGGCCTTGTCAATCGCTGCGTCGCCCGTGCTTTTGATAATCCCCGTGAAAATCCCTTCCTGCGCGACTGCCTGCATCGGCCTCGAAGGCGTCGGCGAAAATATCGTCTGTTGTTTCGGGATGTCCCCGTCCTCGCCCGGTATTCTGCTTTCATTCGCCGCGCCCTGCGTCGATTTCGCGTTCGCCTTGACCTTCTGCT
>CAYFSB010000038.1:0-10307 GCA_964345655.1 uncultured Oscillospiraceae bacterium | reverse complement strand
GTGGAGAAAAGGATTACCGGGGTTACGGCACAATGGACGATGAGCAGGTGACAGAGGCCTTCCGTGTGGCAGCCAGAGAGCACACCCAGCTTCTGGCCCACTGCAACGGCGACGGTGCGGCGGCGCAGTTTCTCCGCTGTCTCCAGGCAGCAGAGCTGGAATACCCGGTTTTGAAGACGCTGCTCCGTGTTATTATCCACGGCCAGCTCATGGGTCTGGACCAGCTGAAAAAGGCGGCGGAGCTGGGGGCCATGGTCTCCTTTTTTGCGGCGCATGTATATCACTGGGGTGATATACACATCCAGAATTTCGGTCTTAAGCGGGCTATGGAAATAAGTCCCGCCGCCTCCGCAATGCGGGCCGGTCTGCCATTTAGCTTCCATCAGGATTCACCCGTCATCAGGCCTGACATGTTTGAGACCATATGGTGTGCGGTAAACCGGCTCACAGCCTCTGAATTTGAGCTGGGCCGGGCGGAAAAGATACCCGTACTCTCAGCTGTGGAGGCCGTTACCCTTACGGCTGCATGGCAATACGGTGAGGAGCGGGAAAAAGGCAGCCTTGCTCCGGGAAAGCTTGCGGACTTTATCATTTTAGATAAAAACCCCCTTGAGGCCTCGCCCGATGAGCTCAGGGATATCAGCGTGCTGGAGACATTCAAAGCCGGCGTATCCGTCTACAAAACCAAATAGCCCTTCGGCGCCCTGGCGAACGCAAAAAAGCCTTATTGTGTTTTCAGGGCGCTTGTGCTATATTGGGCAAATGCAGCTTTCAGTCTGCCTAATTCATTTTTAACGACAAGTTTTCAGGAGATACCGCACAATACAGACCGGGGAGAAAAAACTCAATCAAATCACCGAGGGTGTCATATGGAAGCAGCTCCTTGTCTTCTTTTTTCCCATACTTTTAGGGACACTCTTTCAGCAGCTTTATAACACAGTGGACGCCATGGTGGTTGGGCGCTTTGTGGGGAAAGAGGCTTTGGCCGCCGTGGGCGGTTCCTCCTCCCAGATTCTTAATCTGATAATCGGCTTCTTCACCGGCGTCTCCTCAGGCGCCACCGTCATAATCGCCCAGTTTTACGGAGCCGGCGAGGATGAGGACGTGTCGAGAGGTGTACATACGGCTATGGCCGTGGCCATAGTCTGCGGGTTTATAATGACCTTGCTGGGGCTTGCGTCAGCGCCATGGATGCTGCGTATAATGAACACCCCGGAGGACACCATCGCCGGCTCCGCAACTTACCTGCGGCTGGTGTTTCTTTCCATGATCCCCGCTATGCTGTACAACATGGGCTCCGCAATTCTACGCGCCGCGGGGGATTTTAAGATGCCCCTGTACTTTCTTATTTTCTGCTGTGCCGTGAACGTGGCGCTGGATCTGCTGTTTGTACGTGTGTTCAAAATGGGTGTGGCCGGCGTGGCAATAGCCACCACCATAGCGCAGCTTGTGAGCGCTGTGCTGGTGTGCGTCTTTCTGGCCAGGAGCCGAGAGAGCTACAGGCTTTCGCTCAAACATATCCGGGCCGACAGGAAACTGCTTCGGCGCACGGTGCTCATAGGGCTGCCAACAGGCTTTCAATCGGTACTCTACTCCATATCCAACATAATAATTACCGCCTCTGTAAACAGCTTCGGCACTGACACTGTGGCCGCATGGGTGGCTTTCGGAAAGCTGGACGCCCTTAACTGGCTCATTCTCAACGCCTTCGGCATCTCCATGATGACCTTTGTGGGTCAAAACTTTGGAGCGCGGCACTATGACCGGGTAAAGAGCAGCATAAAGCTCTGCATGATAATGGCCTTGCCGCCTCCATACTCACAAGCATTCTGTTTCTCTCCGTCGGCAAATATTTCTTCCTGCTGTTCACGGACGACGCGCTGGTAAAAGAGATCGCGTTTATAATTACTCTGTATATTGTGCCGGGCTACTGGCTGTATGTGCCGGTGGAGGTCATAAGCGGCAGTCTCCGTGGCATGGGCGACACTCTGGTACCTAATTTTATCACAGCCGTCGGTATTTGCCTTATGCGTGTGGTTTGGGTTTTCGCCGTGGTACACTTCTGGCACGACATCATCGCCGTCTCCATAAGCTATCCCCTTACCTGGGGTCTCACCGCCATCGCCTTTATAGTCTACTACGCCCGCTTCAGGAAAAAGCGGCTGGTTGAATAGAAAAGACGCTGCAATAAAGTAAAAAATGTCATTCTGAGCGCAGGTGAAGAAGTATTCCCGCAGGGAAAGCTTCCTCAGCCTGACATACTCGGAATGACATTTTTTATAGCATTCTGCTTTGCCGCAGCTCTTTTAATATGCCTCTATCTCTTTAATCGTAAGATCGGTGCCTGTCAGCGGAGTCAGGCGGCTGCCACCGCATTTTTTGCACAGGAGCTTTTCAAGGTCGGCAGGAAAATCTGCTCCGCAGTCCTCACAATGTACGATACCGTTTATGGTCTCTATCTCCATTACAGTGTCCTGATAGTCCGTCCCGTCCGCCACCGCCTGCCAGCAGTCCAGCAGGAAACGGGGTACGGCTCCGCTGAGCATACCCACCTCAAGCACTATCCGGCTTACGCCCTCAAGCTGCTCCTCTTTGACAATGCCGTCCACCGTCTTTAAAATGGCGTCGCATATTCCCAGTTCGTGCATTATTTTGTCAGACTCTTTCTGATTATTTTGCCTGTCTTCTTTACCAGCCCCTCAGCCACCTTGATGGGCATGGTCTCAAAGCTTCCCGCGTGCCAGTCCCTCACCTTTTTGAGCTTGATGGCGTCAAACCTGCACTTGGTGGTGCACAGGCCGCAGCCGATGCACATGTATTCATCCACCTTGGTGACGCCGCAGCCCAGGCAGCGGGCACATTCCTTTTGCACCTGTTCGGCCGTAAAGGTCACTCTGGCGTCTGAAAAGCTTTTGGCTCTGGCCTGGTTATAGCCTGGCTCCTGTCTGTGCTCGCCGTCAAAGCCGCCGATGGGAATAAGGGCATGCTCCTTGTCAAGCGCCACGTAGTGCCGGCGGTCACGGCCCATTGTCAGAGTCTGGCCGGGATGCACATAGCGATGCAGAGATATGGCGGCCTCCTTGCCGGCGGCAATGGCGTCAATGGCAAACTTTGGCCCAGTATAGCAGTCCCCGCCAACAAAGATGTCGCTCTGGCCGCTTTGATATGTGAGGGCGTCCGCAAGAGCCAGGCCCTTGTCGCTCTTCTTCATATCACCCAGGTCAAGCCCGCCCCAATCCACGCTCTGGCCTATGGCGCCGATGACACTGTCCACGTCAATGAATTCATATTTTCCAGTGCTGACAGGTTTTCTCCGGCCTTTAGCGTCCGGCTCGCCCAGCTCCATAAGCTCCACCATAAGGCGGCTTACCCGGCCGTCCCTGCCTATTATCTGGGCAGGCGCGTTCAAAAAGTGAAACTTTACTCCCTCAGCCATAGCCTCGCCTATTTCCTCCGGGTCTGCGGGCATCTCCGCCTGAGAGCGGCGGTATATAACATATGTTTCCTCCGCACCCAGCCGCAGGGCCGTGCGGCACACATCCATGGCCACGTTGCCGCCGCCGATGACGGCGCACTTTTTGCCGATATCCGGCTTATTGCCGAGATTGACCTGCCGCAAAAATTCTACTCCGCCGTATACACCCTCAAGCTCCTCACCCTGGACGTGAAGCGCTGCGGATTTCTGCGCGCCTATGGCCAGATAGAAGCCCTTATAGCCCTCATCCCGGAGCTGCTGTATACTCACATCCCGGCCTACCTCAACTCCGCACTTAAATTCCACGCCCATCTCCCGGAGTATATCTATCTCCGCGTTGAGTACGTCCTTTTCCAGCCGGAAATTGGGTATGCCCAGAGTCAGCATTCCGCCGGGCACCGGGTTGCGGTCAAACACTGTCACAGGATAACCCCTGTTCGCCAGATAATAGGCGCAGCTCATCCCGGCAGGTCCCGCACCTATAACGGCAATTTTCTCCTTAAAGGGCTTCCCTGTCTGGTTAAGCATTTTGGGTACAAATCTGGTGGAGTCATGCAGATCATGGTCGGCAATGAAGCGCTTGACCTCATCTATGGCCACAGCCTCGTCCACCCCGCCTCTGGTACACTCGGCCTCACAGCGCTTGTTGCAGATACGCCCGCAGACCGCGGGGAATGGATTTTCCTTCTTTATAAGCTCCAGCGCCTCGGTATACCGGCCCTGAGCTGCCAGCTTCAGATAACCCTGAACCGCGATATGGGCAGGGCAGGCAGTCTTGCAGGGGGCGGTGCCGGTGGGCAAAACGTCCTCCCGGTTCTCCCGATAGTCCACATTCCAGTCATCCTTTGTCCAAAGACTGTCGGACATTTTTTTATACTCCGGCGGGGTCAGATCCAGGTTGGAGCAGAGCTTTTGTCCCAGCTTCAGGGCGTTGCCCGGACAGACCTCAACGCACTGGCCGCAGGCCACGCATTTGGTCTCATCCACCACCGCTACATAGTTGGAGCGGATAACATCCCGCGCCCCGTACATAAGCCCCACACGCAGGCCAAAGCAGGCGCAGGCACAGCAGTTGCACACAGCGGCGCTGTCCCCCGCCTCCTCTATATTGGGAATATCGTGCATAAGGCCGTTGTCCTCGGCCCGCTTTATTATCTCCCAGGCCTCCTCACGGCTTATCTCTCTTGCCCGGCCTGTGCGAATGTAGTGTTCCGCGCCCTTGCCCATCTGAACGCACATATCCTCCGCCAGATGCCCGCAGCCGTCGTTTATAGATGTGCGGGAGGCCCGGCATGAGCAGGGTGAGACGGAAAAAGTGTCGTATTTATTTAAATAGTAGGAGAGCTTATCATAATCATGCGCTTCAGGGATATTCTCAATGGCGCTCTCTACGGGAATTACCCGCATGAGTCCATAGCCATTTGGTATCATGGCGGAAAGGCTGGCCATACGGATACGGGTATACTCCTCGAAGGCCCGGCCTATCTCCGGGTGAGTGTCCAGAAGCTCCTGATTGTTCACCATCATTTCCATTATTCCGGGGGCAAATATCTGCATAAAATAGAGATCCTCTCCGGCCTCATCATCCCGGCAGCAGCGAAACACGCCTATCCAGGCCAGATGTTTTGCCAGTTTCTCCGTCTCCTCCACGCTCTTGCTCACCTTAGCGGCCAGATACTCCACCGTGCGCTCCTTGCGCAGGCCGGCGGCAATGGCCACATCAGCCTCATCGTCTGTAAGAATACCCGCCATGCAGTAGTACTCCGGAGCGTTCTCATCGATTTTATTCATAGCGCCGGAAATGCCGCCGATTATTTTGCATAGCCTGACTATCTTAGCTCTCAGTTGTGCCATGTCCGTCTCTCCTTTTATTAATAGTTTTCAGCCCTGCCGGTTCAGCGCCGGTCTTTTTTTATTATACGAAATTGTCTAATTCCTGTCAATAAATGCTTTAGTTGAAAATGGCAAAACTGACTCCCGCATAAAAGAAAAACATGTCATTCCTGACGAATCGTTCCGGGACAGGCTGCTGTCTGGGAGAAATTCATCGACCTTTCGGCCGTGGAATGACATGTTTTATTGTGCTGCCCTTATTTTGCTGCGGGCAGTTTAAATATAACTGTAAATATTGGGAAAAATAACTTCTGTCGCTCAGGCCTTGGGCGGCATGACAGTGGCCACGCCCTTAATAACCACCTCACCGTTTTGATTGGTGCATACGGTCTCCAGCAGCGCCCGGTTTTTTTCGGGAATAAGCTCGGAAACGGTGACGGTTGCGGTGACGGTGTCGCCTATGCCCAACTGGTACCACTGCATCGTCGAGGCCCTGCGCAAATCCGGCATGACAAGAAAAGATATCGGCTATCTTGACATTCTGCACATAAAGAAATCCGGGCACCTGGGTATGCTGAAGGATCTGGGCCTCACAGAGGATCAGACCATCTACCTGGAAAATTACGGCCATGTAGGTCAGGTGGATCAGATACTCTCCCTGAAACTCGGCCTTGAGCAGGGAAAGGTAAAGCCCGGCACAGTGGTTTGCATGATCGCGGCCGGAATAGGATATACCTGGGCCGCCAACGTTATTAAGTGGGGTTGATTTTTTGCTGACGTCCTTTTTATCGACGCTCTGCGGCTCTCTTCTGAGCATATGCGTCACGGCGCTGGCCGCTTTTGCGGTCACGCTCATATTCAGAACCTCCATGACCACCAACTTTGCCCAGGGTGCTATCTCCGCCTTTGGCTGCTACATCGTGGCCGACCTTCTGAACGCCAGAGGCGTCCCAGTGTGGCTGGGCGTTTTTGCGGGCATGGCGGCAGGCATACTCCTTGGTCTTTTCATTGACCTTGTAATATTCCGGCACGGCCGTAATGTAAACGCCATAGGAAAGCAGATCATCACCATGGGCCTTGTCTCCCTGTTTTTCGGCGGTATTCCCCTTCTCTTCGGTACGCCTGAGCGCATACCCTTTGAGGCTTTTTATAACACCGTTAAGGCTGGAACCTCGCCGAATATCATCATTTCAGTCTTTGGCGGGGAGATAGTTGTCACAAAACACGCGGTGATCTGTCTTGGAATAACCGTTGTAGTGCTGGCGCTGGTGTTCCTGCTGCTGAAGTACAGCAAGTGGGGTCTGGGCGTGCGGGCCACCGCCTCCAATGAGTTTACAGCGGAGCTGATGGGCATCGACACCCATGTGATCACCGCCATGTCCTGGTCAATAGCGGGCGCGCTTGGTGTGCTGGCCGCGGTGATGTACGCCGGCGGCGGCACCACGATCTCCGCCTCCTTTATGACCACCATTCAGGTCAACGCCTTTCTGGCGGGAATTTTGGGCGGCTTCTCCACCTTTTACGGTCCGGTCATCGGCGCGGTGCTTATCCCGCTGGCCTCAAGCTGCGTTGGCTTCCTGGCCAATTTCAAGGGCTTCTATAATATCTCCCGCTGGCAGATGGTGGTTGTATACGTGCTGATGCTTATTGCCATTCTCATAAAGCCCGAGGGCTTGTTTGGCAAGAAGACTGTCAAGAAGGTTTGAGGTGAGGCAATGGATATAAAAAAAGAGTATCTTGACGCGGCCTATCCCCTGCCGGTCAGAAAACGCATATCCGCAAACCTGGGCTCAGCCTTCTCTAATCCTCTGGCGCAGATAGCGCTGGTCGGTGTGATACTGGCAATGGTGCAGGTGCTGGCCCTGAACGGGGTAATATCCTCCTCCTTTGCCTACGCGCTTGGCAACACTTTTATCTATGCAATTGTGGCTATAGGCTTCTGCCTGCTGCTGGGCTATTCCGGTCTAGCCTCTCTTGGCACCGCCGGGTTTATAGGTCTGGGTGCGTACACCGCGTTTTATGTGGTGCAGGGTCTGGGTGCGCCTTATTATGCGGCGCTGATAGTCATACTGCTGGTGTCGGTAATAATAGGAGTTATCGTTGGCTTTATATCCCTCAGGATTGAGGGGATCTATCTTGCAATTATGACCCTGGCTCTGGCGGAGGTCATAAGAAACCTGCTGATGGCCATAAAGGCCACCATAAAAATAGACATTTCAAACATCTGCCTTTTCGGGGTAAGCGTAAACGAGAAGGCCGTATACCTGCTGATCATTGCCCCCTTCGTGGTGCTGATGGCGGCCACGACGAATTTAATACGCAGTCCGGTCGGCCGGGCAATGCTGGCCATGAAAAACAGCACCTCTGTGGCTCAGGCCATGGGCGTAAGCCTGATGAAATACAGGCTACTCGCCTTCGTCATATCCACCGTGTACGCCGAACTGGGCGGACTGCTGTACATGATGTATGTGCGTAACATGACCACCGCCACCTCCACGCTGCTCACTCTCAGTACCTCGCTGAATATTCTCGGCGCGGTAATAATAGGTGAGGCGAAATACAGTTTTTCATTGATAACCCGGCGTTTATCACCATGGTGACAGGCGCGCTCATTATCCTTGTGGTCATGTTCTTCCCCGGCCGCTTTGCCCAGATGCTGAACATGTTCAAACAGTGGCTCAGAAGGAAAAAGATAGAAAGGAGGCTGCGCGCTTATGGCAACAGTATGCCGGAATAACAGGCAGCTCCTTGAAAAGGCCCGAAAGCTGCGCAATATGACGGGCATCTATACCGAGTATGAGCAGCTGTGTCTGGAGGAAGAGAGCCTCCGTGCTCAGCATGCCGAGGCCGAGGCCGCGGTGTCCCTGCGCCGTGAACTGGCGGAAAAGGACTTTTCCGCCGTGGCGCCTGACTCTGTCAGGGCGGCCATACTGGAAAAACGCCTTGCCGAAGAGAACAGGCTCTACGAAGAGCTGTTGAGAGACTGCCTGCTCAGCGGGAAAATACTCAGTGACGCGGAGGCCGAAAAGCTCAGCGCCGTACATGAGGCAAGACTTAGATTCATAGCGGAGAAGACGGAAGCGGAACTTGCGGTGATGCCGTCCCCCAATGAACACGGACTGAGCGCCGCAGATCCTGCCCAGGCTGAAAGCCGTCTGCTCGCCCTTCACCAGCGCATCATGGCCGACAGTGAAAAGCGGCAGACAGCTATCAAAGTGAAAAGCGAAAAGCGCATAGCCGCCCTTCGGCGAAAGAGCGAAAATGTGGAGCGGCGGCTGGCAGACAGCAGCGCATCCACGTCAGACTCAGGGCTGCCTGCGGGCTGCACACTCAGCGTGAATGAGCTTAAAATGTACTTCGGCGGCGTCAAGGCCGTAGACGGTCTGAGTTTTCAGGTGCGCGTGGGTGAAATATTCGGCCTCATCGGGCCAAACGGCGCGGGTAAAACCACAGTCTTCAACTGCATTACACAGTTTTATAAGCCCACCGGCGGAACTCTCCTGTTCAAAGGCCCGGAGGGCGAGGTTATAGACCTCACGCAGGAGAAGGTACACGATGTCATCTTGCGCGGCATAGTGCGCACGTTTCAAAACGTTGAGGTGGTGCCGGAGATGTCGGTGCTGGAAAACCTGCTGGTGGCTGGACACCGGCAGTATTCCTCCGGCATAGCCGCCAGCGCCCTGCACCTGCCAAAGCTCAAGCTTGAGGAAAAGGTAGTACGCTCACGGGCACTGAGGGTGCTGGACTTTATGGGCCTGAGCGCCTATAAGGACAGCTTCGCCTTCGGTCTCCCCTACGGCATTCTTAAAAAAATTGAGATTGCAAGAACTCTGATGTGCTCTCCCCGCCTGATCATTCTGGACGAGCCCGCTGCCGGACTCAACGACACGGAGACCGCGGAGCTTGCCGGGCTTATCCGCCGCATACGCGATGAATACAACTGCACTATACTGCTGGTTGAGCACGATATGGGCCTTGTTATGGACGTGTGCGACAACATCTGCGCCATGTCCTTCGGAAAGCTTCTGGCCTACGGCACACCCGAACAGATACAGGCGGGCAAAAACGTTCAGCAGGCATATCTGGGCGTGGATGAGGAGGCGGAGTGATGGCGCTGCTTGAAATCAGAGGACTCAAGGTAAACTACGGGCCCATACAGGCCATACGCGGCATAGACATCGACGTTGAACAGGGCAGCATCGTGGCGCTGCTGGGTGCAAACGGTGCCGGAAAAACGACCACCTTGCGCACGTTGAGCGGTGTTATCAAACCCGCCGCCGGCACCATAAAGCTGGACGGAAACGACATCACAGGCCAGCGCGCCTGCAAAACCGCCCGCATGGGCATAAACATGTCCCCGGAGGGCAGGCTTATATTCAGCGGGCTCACTGTGGAGGAAAACCTGAAAGCAGGCGCCTACTGCATTAAATCCAGAGCGGAGACAGATAATAACATGAAGCGCGTGCTCACTCTGTTTCCCCGGCTGGAAGAGCGGCTGAAGCAGCAGGCCAACACCCTCTCCGGCGGTGAGCAGCAGATGCTGGCCATAGCCAGGGCGCTTATGGCAAGCCCCAAGGTGCTGCTGCTGGACGAGCCCAGTCTGGGTCTTGCGCCGCTGGTCATAAAGAACATCTTCCGCACTCTTCAGGAGATAAGAGCCGAGGGCACCACCATACTCATAGTGGAACAAAATGCCCTGGCCACGCTGAAAATCGCAGACATGGGCTACGTGCTGGAGCTGGGGCGTATCAGCATGAGCGGCCCCGCCTCACAGCTTATCTGTGATGAACGGCTCATTGAGGCATATCTGGGCAACAAAAAGTAAAGCCCCGCCGGAAACGGCATAAAAACATCAACCGTCGCCAAAAGCGATGAAATAAATGTAAATGAAAAAGGAGAAACAACTATGAGAAAATTGCTGTCAATCCTGCTTGCAGCCGCGCTCTGCCTCTCTATGGCAGCCTGCGGCGGCCTGACCAATGACTCAGGCACATCCACC
>CAYFSB010000037.1:5171-10328 GCA_964345655.1 uncultured Oscillospiraceae bacterium | reverse complement strand
ATGTTTTAAAGCTTGAAAAGTCTGGGAGCTTGAGTTGATTCCACGCTTCCCTTATACTATACGCATACAATGCGAAAAGGGAGCCACAGCCCCGGTGCGGTTGATTGTATCAACGGCAGTCACGGTAACGCTTACGCTCCCAATGCGAAGGCCGTCGCCTCCGATAACGATATATCCAGCAGCGGGAGAAATGTCAACTGGAATGTTCCGACAGACGGGAATACCGGCAATGACGGAGACGGCATCATCTTATACAGCGTTTCAATGCTGTCGATGAACAGACGCAGCATACAATTTCTTTTTCCTAAGTACCTGAACAAAGGAACATTGAAAACACGGCGAGCACTGGTTATACTGGCACTAATATAAAGTGCAGAAGGAGTGAACGCCAATGACGGATCAGGAAGCAATGAGAATTCTGGTAACGGAGTGGATGGATTATTACAACGTGTGGATGCCGGCAATACAGGAGGGCGATTCACCAATAGAGGCACTGGACTTCCTAAAGTCGTTCGCCTGAGTCAGAATGCTCAAACAGCACTTAAGCAACGCGGCGTTGTCAGCTTTGAACTGGTAGACAGTTCGGCAGACAGCGCCGCGTTTTCTGCCGCTTTTGGCGATGCAGGAGCAACGGACATAGAAACTGGCTATTCAGCAAGATAAACAGCGTGGATGACCTGTCCAAAGCCAAAAAAAGGCTCAGATGTCCGCCGATATTAAGGTTTGGCTTTACATCGCGCCTTGCAGAGACATTGAGGCAGTTTTCAAATACCAGAACAAATTTTACGATAATTCTTTCCGGTGTACCGCCATGGCTTGAAAGCGCGGAATTTTATGCTATACTTTGTATTATCCATTAAAGCGTCGGCATATGAAGTGAACATTTTTATTCAAAAGGAGCTATTTTATGAAAAAAATCACTCTTGAAGTCTGCTGCGGCAGCGCGGATGATGTAATTCAGGCTCATGCTGCCGGTGCGGACAGGGTCGAGCTTAACAGTTCCCTGTTTCACGGCGGGCTCACCCCCACAGTCGGGTCCCTGCGCGTGGCGAAGCGGGAGACCGGCATGCCTGTTATGGCTATGGTGAGGCCCCGTGAGGGCGGCTTCTGCTATACAAGTGCGGAGTTCGACACGGCGCGGGAGGATGCGAAGCTGCTGCTGGATAACGGAGCTGACGGGCTGGTGTTCGGCTTTCTCCATGAGGACGGCTCAATAGACCTTGAACGCAGCCGTGTGCTGGCGGAGTTGGCACTCAGTGCGGGAAAAGAGGCTGTATTCCACCGGGCCATTGATGTGGTGCCTGACTGGCGGGCAGCTCTGGATGCGCTTATTGAACTGAAAATAACCCGTGTACTCACCAGCGGGCAGGAGCCTGATGTGGCCTACGGCACCCAAACCGTGCGGGAGATGATAGCATACGCCGCCGGGCGCATACAGATTTTGCCGGGTGCCGGGATAAACGCCAGAAACATGGACAGGATAATAGCCGAGACCGGCTGCACACAGATCCATCTGGCGGCACACACAGCCCGGTTTGACACCTCTGTGGCCAACAACCGCTCCATCTACTACGGCGGCTGCCTGTATCCGCCGGAGGACCGCTACAATCTTATCGACAGAGATTACATATCCGCTATGTCAATGCGCCTGAAATAACTGCGCTTGCCCGGTTCTGGCTTGATGTGATCTAACAAAAATACCGTGTCATTCAGAGCTTTATGCCCAAAAATGACACGGTCTTTTTTTACAGACGGCGCTTGCCCGGATACAGCGGGCGGTCATCCGACTGTGCCGCACGCATTTGAAGAGGAATTTCTTCCCCGGGAAATACTTTTTCCACCGCTGCTGCCACCCGCGTTTCAGACGGCGGCCTATTATAAAGAAGCTCGATGTCCGTTTTTCTTCCGATCCGACGCGCCATGAAATCCACGATCTCCTCCATGTCAAACAGCGCATCGTCCAGCCTTAGCATTTCGTCCCACGCGCCGCGGCTCAATGAGTCCAGCCGCACAAGTTCGCTGCCGCAAGGACAGGGCTCAGGCAGAATTCTGGTATAATCCCCTGTCCGATACCGTATAAGCGGCATGGCCTCCATACCTATAGTGCTTATAACAAGCTCCCCATATTCCCCTTTAGGCAGAGGTCTGCCCGACGGGTCGATTATTTCAGCTATCACATGGTTTTCGCGCAGGTGCATTCCCTCATGGGCAGGACAGGTTACAGCTCCGCCCAGCCCCATCTCTCTTGAGCCATAGTGGGGGAACAGTCTTGTGCCCAATATCTCCTCGCTGCGGCGCAGCACCGCATCCGGGCAGGCATCCCCGCTGACCAGTGCCCTACTTAGTCCTTTTTTACCGCAAAAGCGCAGCAAGGACAAAAGTCCCGTGGTGGTACCCACGTAAGTATCTGGCTTCTCCGTATCAAGCAGCCGGGACAGCTCCCCGTAGCATAAACCGACTCCGGCTTTGATCGGTCTCGCCCCCAGCCGCTCCACAGCCTGGCATATCAGCTCACCCAGCCCATATGGGCCGGAAAAAGGCATACACACCATTGTGGCGCATCCGGGGAATATCAGTTCACCCAGTCCCGCCATAAAAAGGCGCACCGTGTTTTCACAGTCGTCCCTTGTATAAAATACCCGCTTTGCCCGGCCTGTTGTGCCGCTGGTGGCGTCCGACAGCACCCGTTGTATCATGCTCTGTGAGATGAGCAGCAGCCCGCCGGGGTTGGCAGCCAAATCCTCATCGGTGGTAAACGGCAGCGTTTTAAGCTGCTCAAGACACTCCAGGCGCCCCGGCAGCCCGGCATAAAAGCCTGCACGCTCCCGCTCTTTTACAAGGAGGCTGTTCAGTTTCTCAAGCTGAACAGCCTCTATCTCCGCTCTCCCAAGCTTTGAAATGCCCTCCTGCTCCATCACGAGGGCGTCAAGTCTCGATACCTTCATCTCCTGTATAGCGACCTTCCGTTTATATCCGTAAGATTATATGCGCAAAAAGGCACCATGCCGTATCTGGAATCCACCTCGCAAATATAGCAGCGGGACAGTCTCTCCAGATCCAGATTAAACGCGTCCTGAAACACCATGCCGGAGACAGCAAAAGTGTTCTGCCGCGCCTGCTCCAGAAAATCGTCCAGCGCGGATGTCTCGCTCAATTCATCATCAGGTTGAAATTCAGCGGCCCCGCCTCCGCTCCACTGGTTTGCCACAAACTGGCGGGAATCGTCGGATGTTGTGCAGCAGCAGCATGATGAGCCGCTCTTTCTGGGCAGAGCCTTCATGCTTCCGTCAGACCGCTTCATAAAGCTCGCATGGAAAGAGCAGTAGGGATTTTCCGCGCCGCCTCCGCCAAAGTCCTGAGTCTTCATCATTCCACCGGTCTGCTCTTCTATAAGACGCAGCATTTTGGGAATGGTCACAGGCCTTTTTGGTCTGTCCAGCGCGCAGCGGCCAAAATAGCTTATGGGCTGGAAATGAACTCCCCGCACATCCGGCATATGCTCAATGGCAAAGCGCAGTATCTCGCCCACCTGCCCCTCGTTTACACCGGAGGCAATGACAGGCACCAAAACTATGCCCAGGCCAGCTGCGGCACAGTTTTCCATCGCCTTAAGTTTTTCCGCCATAAGCGCTCTGCCGCGCAGCGTTATGTAAACCTCATCTGTCAGCCCGTCAAACTGCAAAAACACGGTGTTCAGCCCCGCGGACTTCAGCAGTGCTCCGTAGCCCGGCTCATATGCCAGACGCAGACCGTTGGTATTAAGCTGGAAAAATTCAAAACCCTTCTCCCTGCCCATGCGAATAATCTCCGGCAGATCGTCACGAACCGTCGGTTCTCCTCCGGAGAGCTGTATATTGAAGGGGCCGCCGTGGGCCATAAGAAAGTCATACTGCGCCGATATCTCCGCAAGGCTCAAATCTCTGACCGCCGCCTCCCCTGCCCCGGCAAAGCATACCGGGCAGCGGAGATTACAGCGGTTTGTAAGCTCCAGCAGCATACAGCAGCCCTTACGCAGGTGCTCCGTGCACAGGCCGCAGTCGTATGGGCAGCCTTTATCCGGGCTTTTCCCGTCCACCGGCGGCTCTACCGCGCTGCTCTCCTGATTCCAGCGCACATAGCTCCCGAGGTCGCCCTCCCAGATCAGCGCCGTGAATTTACCGTGCTCCGGGCAGTTTTTTTCCATGTATATATTTCCGTCTCCGCCTGTCACCTTTTCCGCGTCAAGCACTCTCAGGCACACCGGACATACGCTTTTTGTCCTACCTATAAGCATCAGACAAGTCCTTTCTCGAACACAATTTCCATGCACTTTTCATATGTCCGTGCAATTATCTGCGGGCAATACTCCACACGCTTGGCAGGGTTGCCGTGGGTAATGTCATTGCAGTCAATGCCGCCGTATTCAACGCGCATCTCCTCATCAAACCAGTCGGTAAACTCCTTCATGGCGCTCTTATGCTGAGGGTCATCCATGCCTGTGTCCTCGCCCTTGCCGGTGAAATATGAGATAACGCAGGTGCCGCCGGTCATGCAGCCGCAGCAGCCGCCTGAGAAGCCCACGCCGCCGTTTAACCCGCCCATGGCCTTAACAAGGCCGGGATTTTCCTCGCCAACCGTCTCCAGGGTCAGTATCGCCAATATCTGAGAGCAGAAGTACCCATAGCGGGACAACTCCAAAACTCTGTCAAGAAGATCCATAAGCTATTCCTTTCTGCAGACCATGAGCTGGTAGCTGCATTTGCCCTTTGCGTGGCAGTTATCAGCGGTACCGCGCCAGATGGCCTCAATATAATACTCCCGCCACTGGGCAGTCATATCCTCAAGATGCACCACTCTGAAACCGGCGGCCTCCGCCGCAGGCTGCATTGGCTCAAAGCACAGGTCCGACACCATCAGCATGCCCTCAGGCTTCAGTATACGGGCGCATTCGGCAAAGGCCGCCGCAATATCTCCGCTGAGCCAGAAGGCGCATTGGGAGATTATCCCGTCAAAGCTTTCTTCCAAATAAGGGGTGTGCAGCAAATCGCCGTGCCGCACCTCATGTGAGCGCGGTTCAATGTCTATGCCCTCCGCGTTGTAGCCTATGCTCCGCAGAAAGCGCACTGTCTCCCCGGCCCCCGCACCCATATCCAAGATGCGCGAGCCTGAATGCAGGCC
>CAYFSB010000037.1:2526-5161 GCA_964345655.1 uncultured Oscillospiraceae bacterium | reverse complement strand
CATGCGGATAGTGTTCTCCTCCCCGCCCGGATGGCCATTCATCACTTGTCCTCCAGCGCCTTTTCAACCGACAGCACCTTGCCCAGCGCCAGCTCCTCCGGCACATACACAAAGCCGCAATTTGGACAGACAGGCAGCTCAACAGGAAAGCCGTTATCCAGATACATGAACTTGGCCTTTCCCTTCTCAAGTGGAACGCCGCACTTGAGGCACTTCAGCTTTCCATGGGGATCAATGGTATAGTAGTTTTTATCTTCCACGGATTTCTCCTTTCTGATGCCTTCTCCGTTTGGAGTAAAGTCAGATCCTCTTAACAACATTCATCCTGTGACTATAGGCTCTGTGTACAACATATCCCCCGTCTATAGGGACAAATTTTACCCAGAAGGTCACATTGCCTATGCGTTTTCTGCCGGCGGTTAAGCCGCTCTCCGCGTCAAAGACGGCCTCGCCCGTCTCGTTTACATACTCCATGACGGATATAACATCGGATTTGAGTATCATCCTCTCATCCATCATCTTCAGTGCCTCATCAGTAAACTCAAGCTCAAAATCCAATTTCGTCTCTGAGACCTCCTCTCCCCACAGTTCACTCAGCAGAGCGTTTTTCAGGCCAAGCCTGTTATAGCGCTTCTGGCTAATATCCGGCGGTGCGCCCGCGTCAGTGCCGTAGACCAGCTCCAATATATGTCTCGACTCCCGCCCCTCTCTGGCAAACCGATCCCGGCAGGCCATGCAATAGGAAATATACGGAGCCTCAGAGCGCTCAAGACATTTCTCCGTCATCTCTTTAGCCACCTGTGGGTTTGCATATGCGGTGAGTCCGCCATAGCCGCAGCAGGGTGATCGGTCGCCGGAATAGGGCGTGTCTACAAGAGTACAGCCCAACTGACCGGCTATGCTTCTGACAGCGCTCTGGGTCTGTTCATCCCCTCTTGCGCCGCAGGAGTCATGGAGCGCGGCAGGCCTGTCCAGCCCCTTCGCGCCCTCAGGAAGGCCGATGTCCAGCAGTATGTCCCATATGCCCTTTATCTCAAGCCCCTCATGGGTCTTCAGCTCTTTTTGGCAGGTTGGGCAGCCTGCAATAACAATCGGGTCACCCAGCTTTGCAAGCTCTCTGTCAATGAACTCCTTCTCCGTGTCGTACATTTCATAGCGCCCGGCCCAGTCGCAGATAGCACCGCAGCAGCCCAGCATCAGGGCCACTCCTCCCTCCAGTCTCGCGCATAGATCCTGATAGGCGACCCTCACCGTCTCCGGCGCAATGGCTGCGGCCTGGCAGCCGGGGAAAAACACATAGCGGCACTTATCAAAGCCCGGCTGCGGGCGGCTGAGAAATGCCTCTTCATTTGAGAATATCATATCCAGCAGGGCAAACTCATGTGGAGAGTTTGGCATCTTGCCGGTGGAGACCATGTTCATTCTGGCTCTGTGGCAGATATCTGCCAGATCATAACCGTTGGGGCAGGTGACACTGCACTGACCGCAGAGGGAACAGGCGTTGATAGGCTTATTCATCATATGGTCGCCCATTATGATGCTCACATTGTTATATATCTCCCGCGTCAGCACGCGAGGAAATTTTTTATAGTGCTGCAGATAGGCGCAGCCCTTTATACACTCATCGCAATGGCACTGGATGCAGCGTGCCGCTTCGAGCTCCGCCTGCTCCTTTGTATAGCCGCCTTTGTCTGCGGGCACCAGTTTTAGCTCTTTTACGCCCTCGGTATTCGTATACAGTCTGGTATCACAGGCGCCCTCATCACCGCGGGTATTGGCCGGGTCAAGATTCTGGGCCAGCCTGTCCACCGTCAGTGCGGCTTTTTTCGCGCCAAAGGCCGCCGCCATCACAGTCTCTCCCGCACCCATGACAAGCCCGTGCCGCCTGTCCATCATAATGCTCTCATCCCCGGCGGCATCGGGGTATATGCCTCTCGCAAAATCCGCAGAGGCGCAGACTATATCGTACTTTTCACGACAGCCCTCAAACGCGGCAGCATCCATATGGCTGTCAAAGTGGAAATCCCGCTCCAGCGCGGACATGGCGCCCATATCCATTTTGAGACACTCTGGGTCCACAAAGCCTGTCTCCTGCGCCATAAAGCTCTCCAAGTCCGCCTGCTCACAATACACCGAGACCGGATAAGCCTTGCGGCTCAGTTCTCCGGCAAGGAAAAGCACAAAAAGACCTGAGCCGAAAATGGCGGCGGTTTTTTTCTTTTTAAAGCGCATCAGGCCCTTGGCCTTAGATTTCTCTCCGTATTTCGCCACGGCGCGCTCTATCTCTCTTATAGCAATGCTGTCCCCAAGAGCGGCAAGGCGGCACTTCTCCTCACAGGGGGCATCGCAGCCGGTGGAGAGAATGTGCGGAAAGGGCGTTATCTTTTCATAGAGCTGAAGCGCTTTTGTCCAGTCGCCGTCAGCCACGGCTTTTACCATGGCCTTTGTATCCAGCTTCAGCGGGCAGGCTGCCACACAATAGGCCGGCTGCTCATACACGCAGAGGCTCTCCTTCTCTGTCAGCTCCTCTTTTGACAGCATGCGGAGCTGCTTGTAGACGTGTGTGGAACTTCTTTCCTCAATTATCATGGCTTTCACCCCACATATATTACGGTTAAAAAATCGGCTGAAGAAG
>CAYFSB010000037.1:0-2458 GCA_964345655.1 uncultured Oscillospiraceae bacterium | reverse complement strand
TGAATTATTTTCCTGCTTCCTTGAGCGAGGCGAGAATCAATTCAGGTCTTGCAGGAATGCGGGTACCGCGTGCGCCGGTGGCGGCGTAGATGGCGTTGAGGATAGCCGGGTGAGGAGCATCCAGAGGAGCCTCGCCGCAGCCGGCAGCACCATAGGGGCCGTTGGGACGCGGGGTCTCTGTGAAGTGCAGCTCGATGTCATCGGGCACATCCTTGATGTAAGGGATGCCGCACTTGAGCAGGCTGGTGTGCTTGCTCAGATCCTCGAAGTCTTCGCTGAGCGCAAGGCCGATGCCCTGTACAAGGCCGCCGTAGAAGTTGCCCTCAACCAGCAGTCTGTTCATGATAGTGCCTACGTCGGCAACTACGGTGAACTTCTCAACCTTGACCTTGCCGGTCTCGGTGTCGACACAAACCTCAGGCATGAAGATGGTGTACATATAGGTTGCAAAGGGCTCGCCCTGGGCGGTAGCCTGATCCACAGGATGATCCGCGCAGTAGGAGGTGACCCACTGACCCTGAACCTTGGTCTCAATTCCCTCAGCCTTCATCTCGGCATAGGTGCGGACAGAGCCGTCAGGTCTCTTCATAGCGGCAACAAGGTTCTCAGCGGCCAGACGGCAGGCATCGCCGGACATGACCTGAGAGCGGGAGCCGCCGGCAGGGCCGGAGTTCGGGGTATACTTGGTGTCGTTCATGACAAGACGGATCTGCTCAGGCTTGATACCCACCTGGCGGAGGGTCTCATGGGCGGATACAACAATACCCATGTCAGCGCCCTGACCATGATCCTCCCAGGAGGCGTACATGGTTACAGTGCCGTCGGGATTCAGTTCCGCATAGGCCTGGGAAGCGTCAACACCGTCAAGGCCGCAGCCGTAGACGCCGTTTGCAACGCCAACACCGTACTTGTAGCTGCCGTCAGAGGCTGCGTTCTTCTCGGCGCATCTCTTCGTGGCGGCCTCATCCAGAGGACGGGCTTCCTTGTACATCTTCTCCTCGCAATACACATCAGGTGCATAGCCGGTAGGAATAGTAGTGGCCTCAGACGCCTTGTAGCAGTTCTTTTCACGGATGTCAAAGGGATCCATGCCCATCTTGGCAGCCAAGCAGTCTATTGCTATCTCAGAACCCATATAGGACTGAGGAGAACCGTATGCACGGAAAGCAGAGCCCCAGGCATGGTTTGTAAACACAGTCTGGCTCTTGTTGCGGATGGAGGGGATGCCATAACCGGCGCCGACAAACTGGCTCAGACGGTGAGTCAGCAGATCGCCGAACTCGGAGTACGGGCCATGGTCAACATAGTTGTCGCCCCACAGTGCCTGCAGCTTGCCATCCTTGTCGGCGGCCAGCTTGATGTGCATGAAGGCGGGAGAGCGCTTGCCGGTGTAGGTGATGTTCTGGAACTGGTTAAACACCAGGGAGACAGGGCGCTGGCAGATCTTGGCAGCCGCACCCAGCAGTGCCTCATTGGTGGGAGAGAACTTGTAGCCAAAGGTGCCGCCGGCATGGTTCTGGACTAGGCGCAGCTTCTCCATTGGAACGCCAATGCCGTCAGCTATCATGGGCATATGCAGATGAATGCCGATGGACTTGGAGTGCACGGTGACCATTCCGTCTTCGTCTATGTAGGCATAGCCGCAGTCCGGCTCCAGATGCAGATGGGGCTGACGAGAGCAGTAGCTCTCTATCTCGACGGTATTTTCCGCCTTGTCCCAATCGAAATCGTCGCCCTTGATGCAGTTGGTCTCATAATAGGCGTTGGGAGTGCCGGGGTGGATCTCTATCGCGTCTTCCGCCAGAGCTTCAGGTGCGCTCATGTATGCGGGCAGCTCCTCGATCTCTACCTTCACAGCGTCGGCAGCGGCTCTCGCATGCTCTTCGGTATCGGCAGCGACTATTGCGATAGCATCACCAAACTGGAATATCTTCTCGTCGCAGAGGACGGGGCGATCCCAGCCGTCGCACTTGTTGTTCAGCGGGAGCATGACAAGACCGTTGATCCTGTTCTTGCCGCCGGCGGCAACAATGTCCTTGGCAGTGATGACTTTAAATACGCCGGGCATCTTCTCTGCATCGCAGGTGCAGACGCTCTTTATGTTGGCGTGAGAAACCTTGGCCTGAACCAGAGCCAGACGCAGGGTGTCTTCCGGCATCTTCAGGGCATCGTCAGCGCCGAAGTCCCAGGTACCGGTGACCTTCTGAGCGGCAGAAGGACGAATGTATTTGGTTCCCTTGATGCTGTCGCCGGTGGGCTTAAACACAAGGTCTTCCTTCTTCATCTCACCGCGCATGACAGCGGCCGCATCCATAACTGCGTCGACAATGGGCTTATATCCGGTGCAGCGGCAGAGGTTCCGGGTCTTGTTGAACCAGTCGCGTACTTCTTCACGGGTGGGGCTGGGGTTCTGCTCAAGCAACATCATCATTTTCATTTTCCCATGATGATAAAAGAT
>CAYFSB010000036.1:4864-10426 GCA_964345655.1 uncultured Oscillospiraceae bacterium | reverse complement strand
GTGAAAAAGGGCTAAAAAACGAAAAAACGGCCGCTGGAAAAACCCGAGCGACCGTGATGCGAATTGAATTTCTACGTGAAAAATGCGAGGAAAAAGCAGGATTTCTGCAAATTCCTCGCATTTTTACATAAAAAGTTTAGGACGCCAATTGTATCAAAATTGACGTACTAACGTGGCAGCGGGAGAAGGATTCGAACCCTCACAAACAGAGTCAGAGTCTGTCGTGCTACCTTTACACAATCCCGCTAAGCGCATAAGTTATTATACAAACATTCAGGGATTTGTCAAGGCCTTTTTTCCGCTTTTTTAATTTTGAGCATTTTCCCTAAAAATTACCATAATGCTGGACGTATAAGTATGCGCTCTTTGGATGTCTGATCATACCAAGAATAGCATGTGCTGACAGTTGATTTGCAGAGCGGAGAAGATTATAATATAAAAGGAACCTTGGGCAAATTGGTCATCTGCGATGATCTGAACGGGAAACAACTCTAAAACGGTGGGTTATTATAGATTCTAATTAAATTTTTAAGAAATTGGCGCATACTTTCCCTGTAGACTGCTTTTATATGTGAGGCGACGCGATGAAATCAAAGGACAACGGCACTTCCTTCATGGAGAAGGTGGCAGCATTTGTAGTAGACAAGAGGACGTTTATCTTTTTCGCTTTCGCGGTTGCGGCTGCTTTTTGTGCGGTGTCGCGCAACTGGGTCGAGGTATGTGATGATCTGACAAAGTACCTTCCGGCCGATACGGAGACCCGCGAGGGTCTTGAATTGATGGAAAATGAGTTCACCACCTTTGGCACAGCGGACATAATGGTGGAGAATATAACATACGAACAGGCTGAGAGCATATGTGATGAAGTAAAAGAGATAAGCGGCGTCAAATCGGTAGAGTTTGACAATACAAAAAAGCACTACAGCTCCGCCGCGGCGCTTTTCTCCATTACATTTGACGGGATGGAAAACGATGATGTGAGCATAAACGCCCTGGATTCGGTAAAAAGCCGGCTGAGTGACTATGACCTGTATGTGAGCAGCGATATCGGAAATCCCTTAAAGGCCATTATCAACCAGGAGATGCTGGTGGTGGATATCATCGCCGTGATCATCATTATTCTGGTGCTGCTGCTCACATCCAAAACCTACGGAGAGATCCCTGTGCTGCTGCTGACCTTCGGCGCGGCTGCCATACTCAATATGGGCACAAATTACCTGATGGGGGAGATATCCTATGTCACAAACTCCATCGCCATTGTTCTTCAGCTTGCACTGGCTATAGACTATGCCATAATTCTCTGCCACAGGTATATGGAGGAGCATGAGGATAAGCCTGCCAGAGAGGCCGCTATCACAGCGCTCAGCAAGGCTATACCGGAGATATCTGCCAGCAGTCTGACTACGGTGGCCGGCCTTCTGGCACTGAGCTTTATGCAGTTCAGGCTGGGCTACGATATGGGCGTGGTGCTCATAAAGGCCATATCGTCAAGCCATAATTCTGAGATTTTTTTGATACAAAATAAGCTGGTCGTATTCTCAAGGCTTATCGACAGAACACATCATAAAAACTTTGTTCCTAAAATAAACTTTCTTGGCAAGGCTGTTTACGCCACCCGTTTTGTGATGCCGATAATCTTTATCGGCGTGGTTATAGCCGCATTTACCTGCTCTCAAAAGGTAAATTACGTCTATTCCCAGTACTCGGTCTCCTCATACAGACAAAATGAGTCTCAGATCGCCAGTGCCCGCATTAAGGGGGTTTTCGGCATCACAAACCAGATGGCAATTATTGTCCCCGCGGGCGATTATACCAGAGAGGCAAAGCTTATTGAGGATGTGGATCAGCTCAGCCGCGTGGAGAGTGTGCTGGGCCTTGCAAACGTGGAGGCCATGGATGGCTATACGCTCACAAGCTCGCTTAACCCCAGACAGTTCGCGGAGCTGGCCAATCTGGAATATGAGGTGGCACAGGTGCTGTACACCGGTTATGCCATCAATCTGAGCGATTACGGTCAGGTGGTCACAAATCTGGATAACTACAGCGTGCCGCTGATTGATATGTTTGATTATCTCTGCGAAAGGCGCGACGACGTGGTGCTGGATCTGCCAAAGGAGACGGAGGAACTGCTGGACGATCTGGAGGTACAGCTGGCTGACGCAAAGCTCCAGCTCAGAAGCGACAATTGGAGCCGTATCGTGGTGGAGCTGGATCTGCCCACGGAGGGCGAGGACAGCTTTGAGTATCTGGACATTATCCACGGCATCGTGGCCAGATATTACGACGACTATTATGTGGTTGGCGACACCACCAGCTGCAACGATCTGAAGGACTCCTTTGAAAACGACAACCTGCTTATCAGCGTGCTGACCATTCTCTTTGTTGTGGTGGTGCTGATATTCACATTTAAATCCGTGGGGCTGCCGGTGCTGCTGATAATAATTATCCAGGGCAGTATATGGTGCAATTTCGCAGTGCCGTATATAAAGAGCGACAACCTGTTCTTCCTTACCTATCTTATTATCAGCGCCATACAGATGGGCGCCAATATCGACTATGCCATTGTAATATCCGGCCGGTATATGGAGTTTAAAGAGCAGATGCCGCTGAAGGAGGCCATGATAGAGACTTTGAACCGGGCCTTCCCCACGATTATTACCTCAGGGACCATGCTGGCCTCTGCGGGAATAGTGATAGGTTTTATGACCTCCAACGAGACCATATCCACTATAGGCGTGTATCTTGGCGCAGGCACTCTGATCTCCATTTTCCTTGTAATGTGCGTACTGCCGCAGATACTGCTCATGGGCGATATTATTATACGCAAGACTTCATTCACCATAAACAGAAACAGCAACCTTACACACAAAACCGGCCTGCTGCGCATTAACGGGCGGGTGAGGGGCAGCCTGGACGGCCTTATAGATGCGGAGGTTAACGGGGTATTTCGCGGCACGATCAATGCAGTGATAGATATCGGCAGCGTAGAGGAGTTGCCTGAACCGCTGCTGCAGGCAATGGATGGAGAGGGAGGCAAAAGCGATGAAGACTAAAAAGAGGCTTGTGTCGGCTGCGGTTATTGCCGCAATGCTTTGCACATTTTTTATGCCGGCTGCCATGGCCGACGACAGAACAGTGCACATAAGCACGGAAAGCGATTTGGCACAGCTGAGTGTAGACTGTGCGCTGGACACCTACTCCACGGGCCTCACCGTGGTGCTCGACAACGACATTGATCTGAGTGGGGTGGGGTTTTACCCTATTCCAAGCTTTAATGGGGTGTTCGACGGCGGAGGATACACCATAAGCAACATGGTGACTGCCACAAACGGCTCGCATCAGGGTATGTTTCGGTATCTTCAGGCTGATGGAATAGTAAAAAATCTGAACGTCACCGGCATGGTTACGCCCGAAAACAGCCAGAGTCAGGTGGGCGGAATTGCGGGTACGAGTTATGGCACAATTGTGAAATGCTCTTTTGACGGCACCGTATCGGGCATGAACTATGTGGGCGGCCTTGTGGGTGAAAACTACGGCTCAATAAGAGCCAGCAGCTTTGCGGGCACGGTGGAAGGCAAGCGCTTCACCGGCGGCATTGCGGGCTACAGCGAGGGCATGATAAGCACCTGTACCTCCACCGGCCTTGTAAACACCAGTATAACCGCAGGCGGACTGGATCTGGATAAGCTGAATCTTGCGGATATTACAAATCTTGACCTGACCGACGCAGAGGACACGGATGTGGTCTCCGACAGCGGCGGCATTGTGGGCTTTTCCATAGGCAAGGTGCTTAACTGTGAAAACCGCGGCACCGTCGGATATCAGCACTACGGGTATAATGTGGGCGGCATAGCAGGGCGGCAGTCAGGGTACATGAACGGATGCGCAAACTACGGCCAGGTGTTCGGCCGCAACGATGTGGGCGGTGTTGTGGGTCAGATGGAGCCATTTATGCTGCTGAAAAGTACCACCAGTCTCTCAAATGAGCTGTATGCCCTGCACTCCATGGTGTCAGACGCCATGGGCAATGTATCAAACATGTCCGCGGAAATGAGCTCCACCATGGGCGGGATCGAGAACAGCTCGGCCTCCGCTATAGACAAGGTGACGAACGGGACTGCCAATGATGCCACCCCAGGCAGCACAGGTGCGGGTGCCCAGCCTGAGAGCTATTCTCTGACTGACAACAGCGCAGTGACAGCGGCAGAGAGTGTCAGCGCCCCGGCGAGGACAGCAATCGCAGAGAGCGGCGGCGAGACCGGCGGCACCGGTGGAGAAACAGGCGGCACAGGCGGCGAGACCGGCGGAGAAACAGGCGGCGGCACTGGCACCGGCACTGGCACCGGCACTGGCACCGGAGATGTCCAGATCCCAGACGGGCTGGTTGATGATCTCAACCAGATGACCGGCGGCTTAAACCAGCTTACGGGTATAATGGGCTCATATTCCGGGGCGCTGGCCCAGAGTATGGTGGCTATAAGCGAGCAGCTGTCGAAAGTAATTCTGCTGCTGGCAGACTATCTCTCAGGGGCGGATATGGACATTATTGAGGATATATCCGACGGACTCAGCGAGGACAACACAGACGGCAAGGTAGATAAGTGTACAAACTTCGGCGCCGTGGACGGAGATAAAAACGTGGGCGGCATTGCCGGTACCATGGGGATAGAGTATCAGTTCGATATGGAGAATACCGTGTCTCAGGTCTTGGGCACGGGAAAGATATTATCAAATACCTATCAGACCAAGTGCGTCTGTGCGGACAATATAAATCATGGTGCGGTTAGCTCCAAGAAGGATGACGCCGGCGGTGTAACAGGCCTTGTTGAGCGCGGCACGATCCTGCGCTGCCAGGGCTACGGCAATGTGAGCAGCACTGAGGGCGGTTATGTGGGCGGCATTGCAGGCTACTCCAATACTGCTGTGCGCAACAGCTATGCCATGTGCAATGTGGACGGAGCGGAATATGTGGGCGGCATCGTGGGCTATGGGACAATAATAACCGGCTGCGGCAGCCTCATAGGGGTTGGAGACATGACTACTGCCTGCTGCGGCACCATTGCAGGATGGGCGGACATAACCGAAGAGGACAGTATTACAGACAATGTCTATGTCCACGAGACCCTGGGTGCCGTGGACGGGATAAGCTATAAGGATAAGGCCATGGCTGTGAGCTATGAGGAGCTGCTTAAGAGGAAGGATCTGCCTGATCAGTTTAAGGTGCTGAGGCTCACATATGTGGCCGACGGAATAACTGTGGGCGAGATAGAGTTCAGCTACGGCGGCTCTGCGGATACGAGCCTTATACCTGAGGTGCCGGAAAAAGAGGGATACTGTGGCGAATGGCCGGATTACGACTACCGCCGACTGCTTTTCAGCGACACTATCGAGGCCGTATACACACCCAAACAGCCTACGATCGCCGTAAAGAACCAGCGGGAGGGCTCACCCATGTCCATCCTTCTGGTGGAGGGAGACTTTGAGGACAACGCCTCCGTCACACTCAACAGCTACAGCGGGGCAGGCCCGGCGCTGACAGATGGCACAGTGCTTGAGAAATGG
>CAYFSB010000036.1:0-4854 GCA_964345655.1 uncultured Oscillospiraceae bacterium | reverse complement strand
GGTGCTGCACCTGAACAGCCCGGAGGACATCGGAGAGAAATATACTGTGCGCTATCTGCCGCCTGAGACCCAGCAAAAGAGCAGCCGTATGGATATCTATGTGTATGAAAACGACAAATGGAGCCGTATCAGCACCGGTACCAACGGCAGTTACCTCACCTTCGAATGCGAAGGCGATGCGCTTACATTCTGC
This sequence comes from uncultured Oscillospiraceae bacterium, assembly GCA_964345655.1. Classification (GTDB taxonomy): domain Bacteria; phylum Bacillota; class Clostridia; order Oscillospirales; family Oscillospiraceae; genus Limivicinus. The sequence goes on along the minus strand of CAYFSB010000036.1, from coordinate 4,661 downwards.
GCAGTTGAGACGGAGGAAACTACACTCACAGGCGTAATAATTGCGGCAGCGGTCGCCGTAGTGGTGATCGCGGCGCTGTTGATATTCCTGAAAAACAGAAAGAAAAAGTCAAAGGAAGCCATAAGCCCCGATGTGGAGGAGACCGCAGAGACGACTGTGACCACGCCGGAGGAGACCGCAGAGACGACTGTGACTCCGTCGGAGGAAGCCGCAGAGACGACTGCGACCCCGCCGGAGGAGACACGCGGAGAAGAGCGGGACGAATAAGCGGCCCAAACAGAGTACACGCAAAATAAGCCATGGGATTTCATTCAAACGAAATCCCATGGCTTTTATCTGCTGTCCTGTCCTGCGGCCGCAGGCGGTTATTTTGTGAGCAGTACCTGGTCGCTGTCGACCTGTACACCGGATACACTGGCAAATTTTTCCATAAGCTCCTGCTTTGTGAGCTTCTCTTTTTCGGGCCCGCTGATGTCCAGTATTATCTCGCCCTCATTCATCATGATCAGCCTGTTGCCGTGGCGTATGGCATCGGTCATATTGTGGGTAATCATCATGGCGGTGAGCTGGTTTTCGCGGATAATGCTGTCTGACAGCTCCAGTACTTTCGCGGCTGTGGCAGGGTCAAGGGCGGCGGTGTGTTCGTCCAGAAGCAGAAGCTTGGGCTTTTTCAGCGAGGCCATCAGCAGCGTCAGTGCCTGACGCTGACCGCCGGAGAGCAGGCCCACCTTGGCGGTCATCCTGTCCTCCAGGCCCAGACCCAGCGTCTTCAGCTTTTCCCGATATTCATCCCGCTCGCCTCTGGTCACGCCCCAGCGCAGACCGCGTCTGTCGCCGCGGCGCAGGGCCAGAGCCATGTTTTCCTCACGCTGCATGTTGGGCGCTGTGCGCATCAGGGGGTCCTGAAACACCCGGCCGATAAGAGATGCGCGCCTGTGCTCCGGCAGGGCGGTAATGTCACAGCCGTCCAGAATAATGCTGCCGCTGTCCACCGGCCATACGCCTGCCACAGCGTTGAGCATGGTGGATTTTCCCGCGCCGTTGCCGCCTATTACGGTGACAAAATCGCCGGGATTCAGGTGCAGGCTTAGATTGCTCAGGGCCTGTTTTTCATTGATCGTGCCCTTATTGAAGGTCTTGCTGATGTGGTTTATTTCAAGCATTGTGTTCAGCTCCTTTCTTTTTCAGCCGGCTGAAGGAGCTTTTCGACTGGGAGCGCAGATAGGGCACAGCCAGAAACAGCGCCACGATCACAGCTGTGAAGAGCTTCAGGTCATTGGAGTTGAGCTTGAGCCACAAGACAATGACGACTACCAGATAGTAGAGCACGCCGCCTGTAACTGTAAAGGAGAGGGTGCCGTAAAAATTCAGATGCCTGCCCAGAACAGCCCGGCCCAACACCTCACCGATTATTACGGCGGCCAGCCCTATGACGATGGCGCCGCGGCCCATGTTGATGTCCGCAAAGCCCTGGTATTGGGCCATAAGTCCGCCGGACAGCGCCACAATGCCGTTGGATATGGCAAGGCCAAGCACCTTCATGGAGCTGATGCTGATGCCCAGCGCGCTGCTCATGGCGGGATTGCTGCCGGTGGCACGCAGAGCGGAGCCCTGCTCAGTGCCAAAATACCAGTAGAACACGGAGACCAACACCAGGGCAATGACAAGCCCGGTCAGAATTGAGCCAGGGATGTTCCGGGAGGAGAGAATAAGCTCATACTTATCCACGCTTACCGCTTTGTTGGCCGCCATACCCATTATTCGCAGGTTTACGGAGTACAGGGAAAACTGCGTGAGTATTCCCGACAGTATGACAGGTATGCCAAGCTTCGTGTGCAGAAGCCCTGTGCAAAGCCCCGCCAGAATACCCGCCGCAACTGCCGCAAGCAGCGCAAGCCAGGCGGGACAGCCGCCAAGGATCAGCATAACTGTCACGGCTCCGCCGGTGGTAAAGGAGCCGTCTACTGTCAGATCCGCCACATCCAGCAGCCGGAAGGTGATGTATACGCCCAGCGCCATAAGGCCCCATATGAGACCCTGGGCCACGCCGCCGGGCATGTTTTTTACAAGCTTCAGCAGGCTCAGGGAAGTGAAATAAGCTGTGATACTCACGATACGAATTTCTCCTTAGTTTAAATTGCCGCTTTGCCCCCGCACATTGAGCGGGGGCGCCACGGTTTCAGGCTCCGTCTCAGTCAACGGCTATGGCGGTGTAGTCCGCAGGAATGCTTATATTCAGAGCTTCACATATAGAGGCGTTGAACTCCTTTGTGAAGTTGGGAGCGAAGCGAACCTCCATGGAGGAGACATCCGCACCGTCCAGCAAGATCTCGCAGGCCATCTCGCCGGTGGCGTAACCAAGATCGTAGTAGGAGATGGACAGGGTGGCTACGCCGCAGCCGGAGCAGATGCCCTCCTCACCGCAGATGATGGGAACGCCGGCGTTCAAAGCCACGTTGTTTATAGCCTCGGTGCAGGATGCGGCGGTATTGTCGGTGGGAATGTACAGCACATCGCACTCGACGCAGGCGGTGGCGGTGACGGAGGACACATCGTTTGTATCGGCAAAGGTGTAGGAGTTGACGGTGTAGCCCATCTCCTCAAGCAGCGCGATTATATTCTCTGCCTGGAACTTGGAGTTGGGCTCGCCGGAACAGTAGAGCAGACCAACATTTTTTGCGTCGGGGAACAGCTCCTGCAGCATCTGCGCCTGCCCGTCCAGCGGTGGCAGGTCGGAGGTGCCGGAGATGTTGGTGCCGGAGACGCCGGTCCAGTTGTCTATGCCGAGAGCGGTGCCGTAGTCGGTGACTGAGGTGCCCAGAATGGGGATCTCATTGGTGGCAGAGGCGGCGGCCTGCAGAGCCGGGGTGGCGTTTGCCATAATCAGGTCAACCTCATCACTGACGAACTGGTTGCAGATGACGGCGCAGGTGGCGGAGTCTCCGGAGGCATTTTGTACGGAGAAACTCACCCTGTCGCCGAGCTTTTCAGTCAGCGCGTCCTGAAAGCCCTGAGTTGCGGCGTCAAGAGCGGGGTGCTGCACCAACTGGCAGATACCCACCACAAAGCTCTGCTCCCCGGCAGACTCTTCGGTCTGCTGGGCAGGAGCCTCAGTGGCGGTGGAAGCGGCTGTGCCGCCGCAGGCGGCCAGCGCAAAAACAAGCGTAAATACGCAGACAATGGCAATAATCTTTTTCATTTTCATTTCCTCCAAATTTTTTTCACTTTTCGTCACCCAGTGGGAAATAAAAAAGCTGCACGGATTGAAGTCCGTGCAGCTCTGAAAAACCCGGTAAAAATGGTTTTACGTCTTATTGCAGCACAAACTTCTATTACCCGTTCTAAAAAAGTAATAGTAGTAATATGCAGCTGCAAAACGTACAGAAGCCATTTTCTTTCCCCTTTCAGGTGATATTGGGACTTTAACACTTTTTTGTGCTGAAGTCAATAGCCACAGGGCATCTTTTGCGAATTTTGGATTCTTGCACTATATTTTTGCCAGGTGCCTGCGGCCAGAGGGACAAATTAGACAAATTATTGCCCGGCCGCAGAGAAATTTTGCTTATACATCCGGTCATAAAGGGGTATAATCAAATATAAATTCAGAAAAATTAAGGTAAAAATAGGAAAACATATATTGATTATTCACGTCTATATACTATAATACAAGAGTGTCAGTTTATAAAATCTATGAAAAAAACCGGAGAGGCAACGGAATGCATAGCAGGAAAAAACTTGTTTTGAGAATATTTATGACAGTGCTGGGCGTGTTTGCCGTAGTGTTGATAGGCCTGTTCAGCGTATATATGCTGTGGGAGAAGGCGCCGACAGTGGACTCTGCCATACCCACGACCCAGCCCCTGGCATCCACCGATGTGACCGACAAGGAGGAAGAGGTGGATAACGGCCTTCCATTTGACACGGAGCGGCAGGACGGGGTCTACACCGTGCTTTTGGTTGGCAATGATGACGGCAATGGAAATACCGACACCATCATGGTAGGCAAGATAGATACAGTACAGCATAAGATGGACTTTGTAAGCATACCACGAGACACTATCATCAATGTGGACTGGTCTGTGCGCAAGATAAACTCGGTGTACTGGGGCTCCAAGAACAGCGGAGGCAACGGCATCGACGCGCTGAAAAACCATATCAGGCGGCTTACGGGCTTTAATGTGGACTGCTACGCGGTGATAGATCTGAGCGTGTTTATGGACACCATAAATGCTCTGGGCGGCGTGTATTTCGATGTGCCCCAGGCCTTGGACTATGAGGACGCAGGGCAGAATCTGTATATTCATATCTCGCCGGGATATCAGCTGCTGGACGGCTATCAGGCCATGGGCGTCTGCCGCTACCGCAGCGGCTATGCCAACGGAGATCTGGGCCGTATAGACATGCAGCATCAGTTTTTAAGCGCCTGCGCGGATCAGTTTATAACCCTTGGCAATATCCCCAATATCTCCAAGGTGGTAAATATCCTCGCCGGCGGACTGAATACCAACCTCTCCTCGGCAAACATTGCCTTTTTCCTGCGCCAGGCACTGCTGTGCAAGAGCGAGGATGTAAATTTCTACACCATGCCCAGCTCTTCTGATATGATAGGCGGCTACAGCTATGCGGTGACGGATCTGTGGCAGTGGCTGCCCATGGTCAAC
>CAYFSB010000035.1:0-10462 GCA_964345655.1 uncultured Oscillospiraceae bacterium | reverse complement strand
TCATTCATTTAGTTTACCTGACTTCGGAGGTTTACACAATCTTTTCAGCACTGCCCAGAATGACAATCTTTTTTTATTTATTCAGCTGCTCAATGAGCATTGGAATGGCAGTTTCAAACTTGACGCCGTACCAGTGGCTTTCATCGTCCATTGTATTCTCGATGCACCGCACTGTATAGTCCGCAGCTATCTTTGCCGATGTAAGGATATCCTTACCCCTGAGCCTGCTGCCCACAAAAGCAGACGAGTACACGTCTCCTGTGCCATGGAACATTTTGGGTATGCGCGGATGCCTGTAATAACTGAGCTTCCCGTCCAGCGACACCACGACTCCTGTGTTCTCCGGCTCATAGCTCACGCCTGTAAGCACAACACATTTTGCACCCAGTGCGTGCAGCCGCCCGGTCAGTTCATTAATATAGTCCGCGTCGTACTTCTCTCTGTAGGGCATTCCAGTGAGCATGCAGCCCTCTGTTATGTTTGGCAGTATTACATCCGCCAGCGAGCACAGGCGGCCCATAGCAGCCACATATTCGCTGTCAAAGCCTGCGTAGAGCTTGCCGTTATCAGCCATAGCCGGATCGACAATTATCTGTCCGCCGGGGCGGAGCATCGTTGTAAATATATTCTCCACGTATCCGGCCTGCCTTGTACTGCCCAGATACCCGGTATATATGGCGTCGAAGCTTATTTTTTCCTGCTGCCAGTGGTGCTGAATGCCGGGGATGTCCTCGGTCAAATCGCGGAAAGTATAGCCCTTGAACTGGCCGGTGTGAGTAGACAGCACGGCAGAAGGGATAATACAGGTCTCATGTCCGCAGGCTGACAAAATAGGCAGCGCAACCGTCAGGGAGCATTGACCCACGCATGAGATATCCTGAACTGTCAAAATTCTTTTGTAAGACATATGATTCTCCTCGCTTTGATTTTTCACAGAGAATCATATGCGCATGGACCTCGCTTGTCAAGTACTATAAACCCCGCTGTCCGGTAACGGAGAACAAAACCCATCCGGCAATGTTTACGGCGTGATCGGCTATTCGCTCAAGATATTTAGATATCATAAGAAGGTCAATTGCACACTCCCCGTCTGTCTCCGGATCGCTGAACAGCTCTGCAATTCGGTGCTTTATATTGTCAAAGAAGTTGTCCACGGCATCATCGCACTTTATAACCTCACGCGCAAGCTCCGCATCGCCGTCAATAAAAGCGGCAACGCTGTCTGTGACCATTTTTATCGCCGCAAGGGCCATTGGGCGAATGGCAGGTACACTTTCCGGATTTGAAATATTTCCCAGCGCAACGATCTCGGCTATATCCGCCGACTGGTCTCCAATTCGCTTTATGTCCGTCACCATTTTCAGCGCTGACGAGACGCAGCGCAGGTCTGCGGCCACCGGCTGCTGCTTCATAAGCAGCAGCATACAGAGCTGTACTATTTCCCGCTCCTGCAGTACAATTTTGTATGAAAGCGCGGGCACCTCCCCCGCAAGCTCCCAGTCCTTATCAAGCATCGCTTTTACCGCCATTGCCATTGCGTTTTCACACATTCCGCCCATTTCGGACAGTTCCTTATTTAAGCTTGCGAGCTGTTCATTATACTGGTCTCTCATCAGCCGAATCTCCCTGTTATATATCCCTCTGCTCGCTTATCCTTTGGCATGGAAAACAATTTTTCCGTATCACCATACTCGATCATATCACCCAGCAGGAAAAATGCGGTCCTATCCGAAATGCGCACAGCCTGCTGCATGTTGTGTGTGACAATAATGATAGTAAAACGTTTTTTCAGTTCCAATATAAGATCCTCAATTTTAGATGTTGATATAGGGTCCAGCGCGCTGGTAGGTTCGTCCATCAGCAGCACCATCGGCTCCACGGACAGTGCGCGCGCTATGCAAAGGCGCTGCTGCTGTCCTCCGGAGAGACTCAGCGCCGATTTTTTCAGTCGGTCCTTCAGCTCATCCCATATGGCGGCGTTTCTTAGCGACTGCTCCACTATTTCATCCAACCTTGCTTTTGAGTGTACTCCGTGTGTTCTGGGGCCGTAGGCCACGTTGTCATAGACGCTCATCGGAAATGGATTCGGCTTTTGAAACACCATGCCAACCTTTCGGCGAAGCTGATTCACATCTGTCTCCGGCGAATATATATCCCTCCCGTCACAGAAAACCTGACCGCTTATTTTTACCCCTGAAACCAGGTCGTTCATTCTGTTCAGGGTCTTCAAAAAAGTCGATTTACCGCAGCCGTATGGCCCGATAAACGCTGTAATGCTGAACGATTGTATGTCCATACTTATGTTTTTCAGCGCCTGACAATTGCCATACCACAGGCTCAGATCATTCACTTCTATTATATTGTTCATTTGTCTCCCCGTCTTTTAATAAGCTTGGATATCAGCATCGCGGAAATGTTAATTATAAATGCCAGGGCCATAAGTATAGCGGCAATGGCGAAAGCCACGCCGAATTCGCCCTGCTCCCTGGCATATACATACAGCGCCACTATGAGTGTGGCCCCGGCGCTGCCCAATCCGTCAAAGAAACCGTTCATGGCATGGGCAAAGCCGGCAGTGAAAAGCAGGGCTGCGGATTCCCCCAGAATTCTGCCCACAGATAAAATGCAGCCTGTTATTATGCCATCCACGCTGCACGGGATAACTACCGTGCGAATCACCCGCCACTTTCCTGCTACCAGCGCCGCCGCTCCCTCTCTGTAGCTCTGCGGCACAGCCTTCAGGCTTTCCTGCGTTGTGCGCAGAACTGTCGGCAGATTCATAATTACCAGTGTGAGTGCCCCAGCCAAAATAGATGTATGCATGCCAAGAAACTGGCAGAAAAACAGCATTCCCACAAGCCCGTAAATTATGGACGGTATTCCGGATAGCGTCTCAGCGGCATATTCGATCAGCTCCACAAGTTTTTTCTTTTCTGCGTACTCTGTGAGATAAATTGCAGCGCCTGTGCCCAGCGGCAGCACAAAAAACAATGTGGCCACGATTATATATATACAATATTCAGAATATCCGGGAGTATACCTATGCTGCCTGAGAGGTAGCTGGGCTTTTTAGATATGAGCTGCCATGAGATATTTTCCGCGCCTTTAACCAGCAGATATAGCGCCAGCGTCACTATTAATACGGCTGTAACGCCCACGGCAAAATACATAAGGCCGCGCATTACAAAAGAATATATCCTGCGGCGCGCCGTGTTTTCAACGCTCATGTCGCTCCCTCCCCCCGCCGCTTTAAAATCAGATTCAACACGGCGTTTATAAGCATGATAAAGAGGAACAGCACCAGAGCAATGGAAAAGAGTGCCTGACGCTGCAAGCCGCTGGAATATGACATCTCGCTGGCCACCGCGGTCGTAAGGAAACGCACGCTTTGGAACAGTGACGGCATATTGGGCGCATTTCCAGATACCATCATCACCGCCATTGCCTCACCCATAGCCCGTCCCACGCCCAAAACCACAGCCGCCGCTATTCCGCTCCGGGCAGCCGGAACAGAAATCCTCATATATGTCTTGACAGGATTTGCGCCCAGCGCCAGCGCTGCCTCCTCATATTCTTTTGGCACAGCCTCCAGCGCTGTCATTGAGACACTTATTGTTGAGGGAAGTACCATTATTGATAAAACGACAATGGACGCCAAAAGGCTTGCCCCGTCCGGAACATTAAAAAAACGCCTTATGGCAGGAACGAGTACAAGCATTCCCACAAGTCCGTATACTACAGAGGGTATTCCAGCCATAAGACCCACGCCCGTGTTGACTGCCTCCTTGATTTTTAAAGGTGCGAGTTTCGCAAGATACACGGCAGTAAAGAAACCCAGCGGCAAACCCAGCAGCAAAGCTCCTGCTGTGCCGTACACGCTTGTAAGAATAAACGGTAAAATACCATATTCAGGGTTCTGACCGGTGGGCGCCCAGGTCTCCCCGAACAGGAAATCCGCCAGGCCTATTTTATGTATTGCAGGCAGTCCTGAGACGATCAGGTATACGCTTATAAGTGCCACGAGAGCCACTGTAATAAAGCCCAAAAGGAAAAACACACCATGTACGACACTCTCAAGAATTTTTCTATTTTTCATGTTTTTATATATGGACGCGGCGCTTTTATATTAAAGCACCGCGCTTTACTCATCAGTTCAGTTTGCAGCTACGGCTCCGGCTCCAGTGATTATTTGCCTCGCCTCAGCGGAGATGGCATAATCGTAAAATTTCTGTGCCGCTGGAGAAAGAGCTTCCCCATCCCTGGTTACGAGCACGAATGGGCGCTGTATGGTGTAGCTTCCATCTTTTACAGTCTCCTCATTTGCCGCAACGCCGTCCACCGTGACAGACTTTACAGTGTCTTTTATTGACGCCAGAGAAGCATAACCCACCGCATCCGGATTCTGGGAGACGGCTGTTATCACATCGCCGGTACTGGTGAGCTCCTGACGGTATTTACAGGCGTCCGCTGTGCCGGTTATTGACTCAAAGCCGTCTCTTGTACCGCTTCCGGCTTCGCGGCCTATTAAAACAATTTCGGCGTCGCTGCCGCCAAGCTCTTTCCAGTTGCTGATCTTGCCCGTAAAGATTTCTGCTATGCTTTCAAGGCTTAAATCAGTTACTGAATTTTCCGGATTTACTATAACAGCAATGCCGTCATAGGCCAAAACAACAGCTTTCAGTCCTGAGGCCTCCTCATCCGGCTTCAGGGCACGGCTGGACAGCCCTATGTCGCAGCGGCCTTCCGCCACAGCAGAAATTCCGCTGCCGGAACCTGTGGGATTATATGTGAAATTAATTGCGGGATTTTCCACCATAAAGGCCTCACCCAATGCACCCACAACCTTTTCCATTGAGGTTGAGCCGTCTGTAGACACCGTTCCGGAAACAGTCCCGCTCTCAGCCGCCGTTTCATTCGCTGCCGTCTGCGTCTTGCCGCAGCCGGTAAGCATTATGACGGTTATGGCAAAAATCAGCAGCATACTAACAATTTCCCTTTTCATTCTGGGATCTCCTTTGCCAATAATAGTTAATCATTTCGATTACAGCTACAGAATATCGCCCTAAGGTAAGAGCTGATATCGTTTTATTGTAAAATAAAAGTAAATACAAAGATGAAAAAGCGGTTTTAAGCGGCTGATTATAGAAAAAAGCACTTGAATTAAGCTGCGCGATATGATATACTTTCAAGGCTATCAAAGCTGTATATAATCGAAAGGATTGAAATAAATGTCTGCACTTACTATTGTTTTCACTGTTCTTCAGGTACTTTCTGGTCTTGCCGTTACCGTCATTGTCCTTATGCAGAGCGGCAAAAGCGCGGGGCTGTCCGGAGCCATCTCCGGCGGTGCTGAGACCTTTATGTCTAAAGGAAAGGCAAAAACCATGGACGCAAAGCTTGCAAGAATGACCAAGTGGTTTGCGTTGGGCTTTGTTGTGCTGACCCTTATACTCAATCTGCTTTAATACGATAATCAAAATAAAGAGACGGCGTCTGGCAATATTCCAGGCGCCGTCTCTTTTTGTGTCTTAATTGCGCAGATCTGCTGTCCGAAGAAATAAACAAAGAGATAAGCAAGAAGAGCTATGGCTTTTCTTGCTTATCTCTCATGTACTTTGGGATTATCTGTATGAACCACAGGCAGCTATTTATTCCCAGTTCTTCCATATCTCCGGGCAATAGCCTGCGGTTGCCTGCTTTCCGTTACGTACGATCGGTGTTTTTATGAGATACGGCGTCTCAAAGAGCTTATCCATTTTAGCTTCATTTGAAGCCAGATACTTAAACAAGGGGTAGTCCTCATCCTCGGTGTTCACAATGGAGTCAATACCGAGGGCATTTTTTACGGAGTTGAGTTCTCCCCTGCTCATGCCATATCTGAGAATATCAACAAACTGATATTTAATACGCCGCTCTTTAAAGTATCGCTCCGCCTTTTTTGTGTCAAAACATTTTGCCTTGCCAAATATCTGTATATTCATGGCAGTCTGTATTAAATCTCGGTAATTACCGGCAAAATCATCGGGCTGCGGCGTGTGGTCTTATAGAGGTACCCGGAGAGATTATTTTTTACCTTGCTCTTTATTGTGGTGTAGTCGCTGATGTGCTGCGCGGCACATGCGTTCACAGACTCGATCGTCACACGCTTGAGCTCATTCATAAGCTGCTCCGCCTCTTTTACATAGATGAAGCCTCTTGTGACGATCTCCGGGTCTGAGAGCATTGTGTGGTCATTTGATGAGTACGGCAGCACAACAACTATCATGCCGTCCTCGGCAAGCCGGTGTCTGTCACGCATTACCACACTGCCGACCTCACCAACGCCGCTTCCGTCCACCAATATGGCGCCTGTGGGCACGGTCTCTTCGCACTTAATTGATTTTTTGGTTATCTCAATGACCTTGCCGTTTTCACCGATAACAACGTTTTTCGGCTGAACGCCCATAATCCGCCCAAGCTCCGCATGCTTGACAAGCATCCTGTACTCGCCATGCACCGGGATAAAATACTTCGGCTTTACCAGGGCCAGAATCATTTTTTCCTCTTCCTGAGAGGCGTGGCCGGACACATGCAGGTCGGTGTTCCTGTCATATATAACCTCGGCGCCCTTGTGGAACAACTCATCAACCACATGGCTGATTGTATTCTCATTGCCCGGAATGGCGGAGGCGGAGATAATGACTCTGTCTCCCGCATCGACATTTATCTGCTTGTGCTCTGAAAAAGCCATCCTGTACAGGGCGGACATGGTCTCACCCTGGCTGCCGGTGGAAATAATTACCACCTGATTTCTGGGCAGCTTATTGACCTTGTCAATGTCGACCATAACGTTTTCCGGGATATCCATATAACCCAGCACGGAGGATACACGCAGCACATTTTCCATGCTTCGCCCAGTAATGGCCACCTTGCGCTTATATTTTGCCGCAACATTGATTATCTGCTGCAGACGATGGACATTTGAGGCAAAGGTGGTAATAATTATGCGCTTCTCGCAGCCGGAAAAAAGCTTTTCAAAGCCCTGCCCGACCTTGCGCTCTGAATCAGAGTGCCCTGGCTTCTCAACATTTGTGGAGTCACTGAGCAGCGCGAGCACGCCTTCATTTCCGAGCTGTCCAAATCTGGTGAGGTCTATCATACCGCCGGATATAGGCGTCAGGTCAATTTTGAAATCGCCTGTGTGGATCACAGTACCAATGGGCGTCTTTATAGCCAGCGCAACAGCGTCTGGAATGCTGTGGTTTACATGGATAAACTCAATTGAAAAGCAGCCCAGCCGGAATACCGAGCCGACTTTTTTCGTAAATATCTGCGTATTATACAGCAGGTCATGCTCTTCAAGCTTCAGCTCAATAAGCGCGGCGGTAAGCGGCATTGTATATATAGGCACATTCAGTTCCTTTATAACATACGGTACGGCGCCTATATGGTCCTCATGTCCATGGGTGAGTATAATGCCTCTCACGCGGGAGGCATTGGCCTTAAGGTAGCTTATGTCAGGCAGGACTATGTCAATACCGTACATGTCCTCGTCCGGAAAGCCCATGCCGCAGTCAACAACAATAATATCATTGCCAAATTCAAAGGCGGTCATATTCTTGCCGATCTCTCCAAGACCGCCAAGAGGAATAATTCTTAGTTTTGAAATCATATTTTCTCCATTCTTTATTAAAATCACATATGTACACCGAGTTCCGGTTAATACTCAATAAAAGTCACGGCTTAATATCCCGTCACATATCGGCGGGATATGTATATAAAATTCTAACCGTAAGCGGCAGAGTTTAATCTGGCCGCAAAAAAGTCTTTGTTGATCGGAGCAGTAATTCAGCAGAAAAGCGCGCACTACATCTCTGTGCGCCCTTCGATTGCCCGATTTAATGTGGCATCATCCGCAAATTCAAGGTTGGAGCCGACCGGTATGCCATAGGCCAGCCGTGTAACCTTTACTTCAAAGGGTTTCAGCAGACGGGAAATATACATGGCGGTGGCCTCACCCTCCGTATCAGGATTTGTGGCCATTATAACCTCGTCCACATCACTTTCAGTGACGCGCAAAAGCAGTTCTTTAATTCGTATATCATCCGGGCCAACATGGCTCATCGGTGAAAGCACCCCGTGAAGCACATGATATGTGCCGTTATACTCACGCCCACGCTCAATGCTCAACACATCTCTGGGCTCAGACACCACACATATGGTAGCTTTATCCCGCCTGTCGCTGGCGCATATGGAACAAATCTCTCCCTCAGTGAGATTCTGACATATTTTACAGCAGTGGACGCTTGTCTTTGCATCAATGATAGCGTCGGCAAAAGCCCTGGTCTCAGCCTCAGGCAAGGCGAGAACATGGAAAGCAAGCCGCTGGGCGCTTTTCCGGCCTATCCCCGGCAAAGCGGCAAACTTATCAATAAGATTTTCAAGAGACGATGGGAAAAATGACATTGTTCAGCTCCGAAATAAAGAATTTATAGATCATGCCCTGCGAATAGCGGCAATAGCGGCGGCTCTGTCAGTCTTGCCAAATACGGCGCTGCCCGCCACAAGCACGTCTGCCCCTGCGTTTTTTACAAGCGCTGCCGTGCTGGCGTCGACACCCCCGTCGACCTCAAGCTCACAGTCCGGATTAACAGCGGCGATCATATCTCTGACGGCCTCTATCTTTGGAAGCTGATCATACATGAAGCTCTGCCCGCCAAAGCCCGGCTCAACGGTCATTATCAATACAAGATCCACCAGTGGAAGAAATGGTTTGATTGCTTCTGCTCCGGTTTTAGGTTTTAGTGTCACTCCGGTTTTTTTCCCAAACGCCTTGGCCGTCTCTATGGCCTTGATAATGTTCTCCCGGCTGTCCGCCTCCACATGGAAATTAACAAGGTCGGCTCCCGCCAAGCAAAACTGCTCCACGTAGCGCAGCGGGCGGTCTATCATCAAATGCACATCCAGAAACATATCGGTGATTTTGCGCAGAGATTTGAGCACCGGAATACCCATGGAGATATTCGGCACAAATGCCCCATCCATCACGTCGAAATGCACATAATCCGCTCCGGCTCTCTCAATCTCATCAATCTCATCCCCACGCCAGGCAACATTTGCCGATAAAATGGACGGTGCTATCTTAATCATTGCACTTCTCCTTGCTGCACTGGGCGTTTATTCTTCTGCATGTTTAGTATATTATACTACATTTACTATTTGATTTGCAATACTCTTGACTACAACATTATTTCGATATAAAATATATTGATTTAATGTAGCTTGGAGGATAAGGCATTGTCAAGACAGAAAGACAGGCGCTCAAGTGTTGGCGCTATATATGGTTTTGCAGCCGCATGGCTGGTGTTGTCCTTTATTTTACCACTGTACCGGGTATGGGGGCTTCTATTGGCGCTGGGCATCTGCTGTTTTGTGTCTTTCCTAATTGGGAAAGGCGCAGCCAAAAAGAACAAGGCCGAAGAGGTCAGGCAACAGAAACCGGCCGAGGAAAAGCCTGCCGCGAAAAAAAGCTATGGGCCGGAGGTGGATGCTATTCTCGAAGAGGGCAACCGGGCTCTCAGCGAGATGGGGAGACTTTATACCTCAATTAAGGACCCGGATGTACGGTTAAAAATAAATGAGATAATGCGCATTACGGATAAAATTGCGCAGGATGCCATTGCTGACCCCTCCGATATCCCGCAGATAAAAAAGTTTATGAACTATTATCTGCCTACTACTATAAAACTCTTAAACGCCTATGACCGTATGAGCTCCCAGGGAATCGCCGGGGAAAATCTGGACAAGAGCATGAAAAATATCAATGAAATGCTTGATGCCGCCATAGTCGCCTATAAAAAGCGGCTCGACTCTCTCTTTGCAAATCAGGCGCTTGATATAGAGACAGACATTGATGTCATGAATACCATGTTGGCCCGTGAAGGCCTGTCCGGTACAAAAGATTTTGAAATCAAATAAAGAATAGAAAGGAAACCCATTATGAACGAAGATAGCAGCCGTATCCCCTCTCTTACGCTTGAACCTGGCTCAGCCGCTGCTGAGGCCGCTGTTGCTGTGGAGACTGCGCCTCAGACGCAGGAGGCAGAAAAGGATATTCCTGTTGAAAAGCTGGAGCTCAGCAAGCTCTCACCTGCGGAGCAGGCTGCGGTGCACGAGTTCTCCGGAAAAATTGACGTGCTCAATACTGAGCAGGTCATGAATTATGGCAGTAACGCCCAAAAAAACATATCGGAGTTTTCCGGCGCTGCGCTGAGCAGTGTGCGCACAAAGGACCTTGGCGAGGTGGGCGATATGCTTGGCAGCCTGGTTGTGGAGCTTAAGGGACTTAACTTTGAACCGGAAGAGAAAAAAGGCTTCCTTGGCATGTTCAAAAAGGCCAGCCAGAATATTGCCGCGCTGAAGGCTCAGTATGACAAGGCCGAGGTCAATGTGGACAAGATCGTGGAGTCCCTTGAAAATCATG
>CAYFSB010000034.1:2542-10470 GCA_964345655.1 uncultured Oscillospiraceae bacterium | reverse complement strand
CGGCGCTGTTTATCTGCCCGGACTGCGGGCGGATGGACGGCTTAAAGGGTCGGGGAGATATGATACGCTGCAGCTGTGGCTTTGAGCGGCGCTATGAGGCCACGGGCCTTTTCTCGCCGCCTGTACCATTTGAAAATATTGCCCAGTGGGATATGTGGCAGCATGAGAAGCTCAAGTCCATGCAGTTTCAGCCGGGGAAGGAGTTCTTCTCTGACGGAGATATGTGCCTGAGCAAGATAGGCGTGGAGCACGGGGAGACGCTGCTGGGCCGCGGCAGGATCAGCCAGAGTCAGGACTGTCTCTGCTGCGCGGGCGTAGATTTTGATATGGAGCGTATTCAGCAGATGGCTATGGTTCAGGCAAATGTGCTGCTGTTTAGCTATGAGGATGAGTACTTCCAGATCAAGGCGGAAAAAAGCGCCTGCTTCAGGAAGTATCTGGCAATATGGAACGACAGAAAAACAGGAGGTAAATGATGGACTATTCGGCTGCCAACACCGCGTTATGGACCGTAATTATCCAGCTTGGGTATATCGCCGGAGCAATCCTGCTGGCAAACCTGCTGGTGAGAAGGGTCAGCTTTATCCGCAAAAGCCTCATGCCGGTGGCGGTTCTGGGAGGATTTATCCTGCTGGTGCTGAAATATCTGGGCCTCGTGAAGCTGGACGCATCGCTTATGGAGATGCTGGTATACCACGGCATAGCTCTGGGCTTTATCGCCATGAGTCTCAGAGTCACAAACCGTGAGGGTAAGGGCTCCGGGGATCTGACAGGGCTTAAATCCGGCGCTGTGATAGTCAGTACCTATCTGGTGCAGGGCGTGGTTGGGCTTATAATAACCATGGGTCTTGCCTATACTGTGATGCCGGGCCTGTTCAAGGCCGCGGGGCTGCTGCTGCCGATGGGCTATGGCCAGGGGCCGGGGCAAGCCAACAATGTGGGCTCCACCTTTGAGGCAAAGGGCTTTATAGGCGGGCGCAGCTTTGGACTGAGCATAGCCGCCGCAGGCTACCTGTGTGCCTGTGTAGTTGGAATAATCATACTCAATGTGCTCGCCCGCCGGGGCAAGCTGGGCAGCTCATCCAAAAAGCAGGACGAGGATTTGGCTGTTGGATTTTTTCAGGATAAAAATGAGATACCCATCTCGGATTCTGTGGATAAGCTCTCTGTCCAGATAGCCATGGTGCTGCTGGTGTACCTGGCCACATATCTTGTGACATGGGGCCTGACATCCGGCATAGCCGCGCTTTCGGCGAGCCTTGCAAACACTGTGAACAGCCTGCTGTGGGGCTTTAACTTTATTATTGCCTCGGCGCTGGCAATACTGGTGCGTGTACTGCTGGAGTGGGGCAGGCGCAAAAAGGTGATAGTCAGGCAGTATCAGAATAACTATCTGCTAAACCGCATATCCGGCTTTTTCTTCGATATTATGATTGTGGCCGGTATCGCCTCCATAGACGTGGCCGACCTGTCCGGACTGTGGGTACCCTTTATTCTGATGGCGGTAGCAGGGGGAGTTGTGACCTGGCTGCATCTGAAACGTATCTGCCGCAAGGTATACGGGGATTATTACTATGAGGGGCTTATCTCCATGTACGGTATGCTCACCGGCACGATCAGCTCCGGCGTGCTGCTGCTGCGTGAGATTGACCCGGATCTGTCCACCCCGGCAGCCAATAACCTTATTATAGGCAGCAGCTATGGCATCGTATTGGGCGCACCCATGCTGCTGCTGGTGGGGCTGGCCCCTAAATCCGACCTTATGTGTCTGCTGACGCTGATTTTGGCGGCGGCATATCTGGCGGTGCTGATGCTGGTGCTGCGCATAAAAGGGAAAAAGAAATAATACAGCAGCTGTGCGAAGAGCCGCGGCAGGAAGAAAGAGACTGGGGCCGACGGCTGTAAAATAAAAAAGATACCATTCTGAGGTACACAGACCAAAGAACTTTGCCCAGGGGATACTCTCCCCGGAAAGCTATTTACTGTGCTCAGAATGGCATCTTTTTTTCGCTTTATTAAATTAACAGGTTTTCAGCCTTCAGGCTGAATTTCGGCCTCTGCCCCTTTGCTGACCGCCGCCACAGGAGGCCTCGCTGCCCAGTTGGGAGATGGCATCCCATATCTCGCGCATGCTCATACCCTGCACCTGTTCCGGGGTGACACTGTCGTCCAGCGCCTTCAACTGAAGGTAGGCCTGATATTTCCCAAAAGACATTCCCAGCTCATGGGCGGTCTGTACGTCCTCACTGCGGCCGGAGCAGCAGTATACCTGCTGTCCATACTGACCTGTGCAGCGCTGAAGCATGTTGAGCATCCGCCCGCCCCGGCGCTCGCTGCCGGACACCACCGTAACCGACACAAGCCCGTCTGCCTCAAGATACGGTTCCATGGCAGGGGAGCTTATAAGCTCTTCAACAGCATCAGTATAGCTCTTGTTGCGCAGGCTCAGACCGCTGAGAAGCGCCTGCCCGTCGCTGTTCATGGCCTCCACGCTTATTACGCGGCCATAGACGTTTACGCCCATCTCCACAGAGGGGTTTATGTCCACGCTCACCGCCGCCGCGGGTTTCAGATACAGCGCCCATGCCACTACCAGCGCGAGACAGGCCAGCGCCGCCGCCAGAGGCCGCAGATATCTACGACCCGGCCGCTGCCGTCTGAGCCGCTCCTCCCGGATAAAGCGCAGGGTGCTGTCCTTCAGCTCATCCTCGGCGTGGACCTGATCAAAGGCGCGTCTAATTTTCTCATTCAATGTCTTCACCTCCAAGCGCGTCCCTGAGCAGCTTCTTTGAACGGGTTAAAAGCGTGTAGACGGAGTTCATGTTTTTCCCAAGCAGTTTTCCTGTATCCGGGGCGCTGTATCCCTCATACCAGTGGAGATACACCGCGTCCCTGTACTTTTGCGGCAGCGACAGCACCGCCTCAAGCACCTGCCGACTCTCATCATCTGCCGGGGCGCTCAACTCATAAAGCTCATCCAGAGTCACAGTGCGGCTGTGGAAAAAACTCCTGAGCAGATCCCGGCAGGCATTCACTGTGACCCTGATAAACCATGCCTTTTCGTGCTCCGGCCCTTCAAAGACAACAGAACTGAGGGCGTATTTCAAAAACACGTTTTGGAATACGTCCTCGCTGTCGTGATAGTTTTTCAGATTCACCATACATAGACGCCGCACGGTGTCTCCATACAGCTCAATGGCTCTGTTGAGCTCCTGATCGCTGCGCATAGTACCTCCGCCTGTTTATTTACCGCGTCCGCCGCCGTTCCCACGGCCCAGACCCTGCCCGCTGCCGCTGCCAAGCCTGTCGCATACCCCGTCTCCGCCCTCATCTACATAGCTGCCCTGACCCTGTCCGCCGCAGGCGCCGAGCCTGTCGCATATGCCGTCGCCGTCTTCATCAGCAAAGGCACGCTTGCCCTGAATATCACATATGCCGTCGCCGTCCGCGTCCACAAAGGAACGGCCGCGGCCGTTTGCCGCGAAGGCGCTGACAGCGCCTACAGACAGTACAAGCGCCAGAACAATAATCACCGACAAAATTTTTTTCATAGTTTTCCTCCATTGATATGTGTTGGTCCCATTCTTTCTGTGGACTTTCACACATAATACGATCGTGAAGGCCAAATCCGTTCATGGATAAAAAATTTTTTTAAAGGCCGCAGGACGAGAAAAACTCCTGCAATATGCGTTCATAGCGGGCCTCGTCCGCAACGTAGCTCATGGCGTGGTCGGCACCGGGAAAAGTCTCCAGACGCACGGGGGATGCGCATGCCTTTGCAAGGCTGCGGCTCATATCGCAGGGGACAAAGCTGTCAGCCAGACCGTGAATGAGCAGAATGGGCACTTTCGAGTGCTTTACTGACTCAAGGGCCGAGGCGGAGCACAGGGAGAAGCCGCCAAACAGCCGGGCGGCCAGCCGTATAAACGGGAAAAACAGCCTGTCACACATATGCAGATCTCCGCAGACCTTGCGTATTATGGCCTCAGGCGAGGAATAGGGGCAGTCCGCCACAATACACCTCACGTTCTCCGGCAGCTCCAGCTCCGCCGCCATCAGCACCGTGGCCGCGCCCATGGAGACCCCTGAGATAATGATCGGTGTCTCAGGCCCAAAGCGCTCTGCCGCGTAGTTTATCCAGCCCAGACAGACCAGCCTCTCGTTTATGCCGAAGGAGATCACGTGCCCTTCACTTTTGCCGTGGGCCCGCTCGTCTATAACAAGACTGTTTTGCCCGGCATCCCGCGCTAGCCTGTTGCCGCCGCAGAAATCCCGCAGGGCTGTGCCGTGGTAGCCGTGAAACTGTATCTGCACCGGCGCCCCGTCCCGCACGTGGTAATAGCGGCCGTAGAGCTTCAGCCCGTCATGGGAGGTGAGCGTCACGGTCTCAAAGGGCAGCGCGTCAAAATCTTTGATTAGAGTGGTCAGCCGCTCCCGGGCTTGAGCATACTGTTCGCCCTTGGGAAAGGAATAGGGATTTTCCCGCCGGGGGATCGGCGAGTAGAAAATAAACCGAAACAGCCACCAGCACAGTGCGAGTATAAGCAGCGCAGCCGCAGCCGCGCAGATAAAAACGATTTTAAACATGATCACACCTGATTTCAGTCTCCCCCTCATACGCTTGACGCTGTGGAGAAAAGACGGTATACTAATAATAGATTATGATAACATCCTCAATGAGAACAGTCAAGAACGGGAGGGCAAATGAAAGCTACTGACGGCTATCTGCAGGAGGGGACCGGGCTGAATCTGCTGAGAAAAGGCCGGAGAGGTCTGGGCAGAATACTGTTCAGCCGTGCCGGACTAATTGTGGTCCTGCTGCTGATACAGGTGGGCATACTTATGGCTGTGCAGATAAAGTTTAAAAATTATCTGCCGCATTACTATACACTCTCGGCTGCCTTCTCTGTGGTGATGGTGCTATTCCTCATTAACGGTCAGCATGACCCCAGTTCAAAGCTCACCTGGCTTGTGGTGATAATGCTTATGCCTGTCTTCGGGAGCCTTCTGCTGCTATACACCCAGAGCGATATCGGCCACCGGATATTGAGAGACCGCTTTGCCCAGATAATGGACACTACTAAAGCCGGCCTCACCCAGGATGAAAAGACCCTTGAGAATTTCCGCCGGGATGCGCCGGAGGCGGCGGGGCTTGCTGCATATCTGAGCCATACCGGCTGCCACCCGGTCTATGAAAAGACAGATGTAGAGTATTTTCCACTGGGCGAGGACAAGTTCAGAGAGATGCTCATCCGGCTTGAGGAGGCGGAGAAGTTTATCTTTCTGGAGTACTTTATTGTGGACGAGGGACTCATGTGGGGCAGAGTGCTGGAGATACTGGTCAGAAAAGCGGCGCAGGGCGTGGAGGTGCGCATGATGTACGACGGCACCTGTGAGTTTTCCACCCTGCCGCACGACTACCCCAAACGGCTGGGAGAGCTGGGAATAAAGTGCAAAATGTTCGCGCCTATCGCCCCTTTTGTGTCCACCCACTATAATTACAGAGACCACAGAAAAATTCTGGTCATAGACGGTAAGGTCGCCTTTACGGGCGGTGTGAACCTTGCAGATGAGTATATTAATCGCACAGTCAGATTCGGCCACTGGAAAGACACCGCCGTGATGCTGAGAGGCGAGGCCGCCCGGAGCTTTACCATGATGTTTTTGCAGATGTGGAACGTGGATGAGCAGGAGCCTGAGTATGAGCCTGAGTATGAGCGCTATCTGGCTGCGGCGGCAGAGCCCTGCCCGGAGGCCGCAGGCTATGTGCTGCCCTATGGCGACTGCCCGCTGGACGATGAAAAGGTGGGCGAGTGGGTGTATATGGACATCCTCAACCGGGCCAAGAGCTACGCGTACATCATGACGCCGTATCTGATACTGGACGGTGAAATGGAGACTGCCATAAAATTTGCTGCCGAGCGGGGGGCAGACGTGCGCATTATCCTGCCGGGCATCCCGGACAAGAAGCTGGTCTATGCCCTGACTAAGACATATTATTCCGCGCTGCTCAGGTCCAATGTGAAGATATACGAGTACAGTCCGGGTTTCGTCCATGCCAAGGTGTTTGTCAGCGACGACAGGGAGGCGGTGGTGGGCACCATTAATCTGGACTACAGAAGCCTGTACCATCATTTTGAGTGTGCCGTCTATATGAATGGAGTGGCCTGCATAAAGGATATCCAAAACGATTTTTTGCAGACTCAGGAGCTGTGCCGGGAGGTTACTCCGCAGACATTAAAGGCCGAGGAGCTGGATGTGAAGCTGGAGGGCTTTGTGCTGAAGGCTGTCGCCCCGCTGCTCTGAGGCGAAGACCAAGGAAAACAGATAAAAGATATAGTCCTCCGCTCACGCGCAGGACTATATCTTTTTGCGTTTTCCGGGGTTTGCGGCAGGCGCTTTTTATTGACCGAGGGAGAAAAGCGTGATAATTTGAGTAATATTGGGAAAAGTTTAAAAAATCTTAACATTATTGTACAACAATACTATCTGTGCTAAAATGGATGACTATGGGTGTTGTTGTCCCCGAAACATCAGCAAAATATGTCCGGCTCCGGCCGGCGGAGAGTAGAGAGGTGTATGCCAAAAATGAAAAAAAAAAAAAAACGCCGCATGGGAGACAGAAAAGACGGCCGGCTGCTGCGGGAGCTGGATTCGATGCACTTTATTGTGCCGCTTATCTATCCAAACCGCTGCGACAATGAGGCCTACATATCAGAGAGAATAGACCTGACGAATATAAACCGCTATCTTGAGAAAAAGAATGCCCAGGGGGATGACTTCCCATATACGATGTTCCATGTGATAGCTGCCGCGCTGGTGAAGACCCTGACACTGAGACCCAAGATGAACAGGTTTATCTGTAACAAGAACATATATCAGCGCAACCAGGTTTCCGTATCCTTTGTGGTGAAAAAGATGTTTTCCGACGAAGGGGCGGAGGCACTGGCCTTTGTCCACTCAAAGGATGAGGACACCATCGACACCATGCACGAGGCTATCCGTGCCCAGGTAATGAGCTGCCGCTCCGACAAGGCCGACCGCTCCACGGACAGTATGGATATTCTCAATAAAATGCCCCGCTTCTTGGCGAAGTTTCTGGTGTGGATAATCACCATTCTGGATAAGCACGGCAAATGCCCTGATTTTCTTATCGGGACAGACCCATATTATTCCACCGCCATTATCTCCAATCTGGGCTCCATAAAGCTGAACTGCGGCTATCACCACCTGACAAACTGGGGCACCTGCTCAGTGTTCTGCATTATCGGCGCAAAGAAAATGACGCCGTTTTATGACGGGGACGGAAAGATGGAGATGCGGGAGACTCTGGATCTGGGGCTTACCATAGACGAGAGGATAGCCGACGGCTATTATTATTCA
Organism: uncultured Oscillospiraceae bacterium; assembly: GCA_964345655.1. GTDB lineage: Bacteria > Bacillota > Clostridia > Oscillospirales > Oscillospiraceae > Limivicinus. The sequence goes on along the minus strand of CAYFSB010000034.1, from coordinate 3,087 downwards.
AAGACCATAAGACTTCTCAAGCACCTTTTGGAGAACCCTGAGCTGCTGGAGCTGCCCGCGGCACAGGAGGTTGATTATTGATGGAAACTGTCACAGCTAAAACACCATGGCTTAAGAGCCTGGGGGATATGCCCTCGCATCTGGAGTATTTTCAGGGCTCCATGTTTGAGGCCGTAAAGGCCATATCCATACAATATCCCGATAATATCGCCTTTGATTTCATGGGCAGGTCTACAAGCTACAAGCTGCTTGTGGAGCAGATAGAGGCCTGCGCCAGAAGCCTGAAGACCATAGGCATCAGAGCCGGTGACGCAGTGACTATAGCCATGCCCAACTGCCCGCAGGCCATATTCATGTTTTACGCGGTGAATATGGTGGGCGGCATTGCCAATATGGTTCATCCACTGTCCAGCGAGAAAGAGCTGGAATTTTACATAAACGAGTCAGGCAGCGTCACGGTCGTGACTCTGGACCAGTTCTATGGAAAGTTTGAGAGCATACGGCAGAACACCTGTGTTGTAAACGTGGTTCTTGCCAGCATCCGG
>CAYFSB010000034.1:0-2532 GCA_964345655.1 uncultured Oscillospiraceae bacterium | reverse complement strand
CGGTGAAGGCCGGGTATATGCTCACAGAGGGGCGCAAGATAGAGAAGATACCCGCAGACGCGCCGGTGATACGCTGGCAGGACTTTATGCGTCTGGGCAGGGCCTGCTTCTGGAAATATCAGGTGGAGCGCAGCGGGGAGGACCCGGCAGTCATCCTGTACTCCGGCGGTACGACCGGCACTACCAAGGGCATTCTGCTGACAAACAAGAACTTCAACGCCCTGGCACAGCAGATAATCGCCGTGAACCCCATGTTCAGACCCGGAGACAGGATGCTCTCCGCCATGCCGCTGTTTCACGGTTTTGGTCTGGGCGTGTGCATACACTCCATGCTGGCCTCCGGCGGGCGCTGTGTGCTGGTGCCCCGGTTTACGGCGGAGAGCTATGCCAAGCTCATAACCAAGTATAAATGCTGCTTTATAGCCGGTGTGCCGACTCTGTACGAGGCGCTGCTGAGACTGCCCAGTATGGAGAAGGCAGATCTCTCCTGCCTGAAGGGTGTGTTCTCCGGCGGCGATTCCCTGTCTATAGAGCTTAAAAAGAAGTTTGACAAGTTCCTGTATGACCATAAGGCCGTTGTGCAGATCCGCGAGGGCTACGGCACCACGGAGACTGTCACCGCCTGCTGCCTGACGCCGCCTCATATGACCAAGGAGGGCAGCTGCGGTCTGCCGTTTCCCGATACATATATAAAGGTCGTAAAGCCCGGCACCGACGATGAGCTGCCCTATGGGGAAGAGGGCGAGGTGCTGCTCGCCGGACCCACAGTGATGAAGGAATATATAAAAAATCCCGATGAGACGGCCCTGACCCTGCGCCGTCATGGGGACGGGCTTACCTGGGTATACACCGGGGATCTGGGCTATATGGACGAAGAGGGCTTCACTTTCTTTAAAGGTCGTATCAAGCGGATGATAATCTCCTCCGGGTACAACATATATCCCGCCCAGATAGAGAATATTCTGGACGCAAACGAACTTGTCCATATGAGCTGCGTCATCGGTGTGCCAGACCCCTACAGAATGCAGCGGGTAAAGGCCTTCCTGATGCTCAAGCCCGGTGTGCCCGCTAATGAGGAGACCAGAGAAGCTATATTGGAATATTGCCGCAAGCATATCGCCAAATATGCCATGCCAAAGGATATAGAGTTCAGAACCGATCTGCCCAAGACACTTGTGGGCAAGGTAGCTTACAGAGTCCTTGAGGAAGAAGAGGCCGAAAAACAGAAGACAGAATAAAGCCGCTATATCGACTGCACGTCTTACGCCCCCGCTATGGGGGCGTTTTTTTATTCTGAAATGTCAAAATATGCTTGACATATTCATATGAGCGCGCTATCATATGAATAGCAAAACATATGAACGGAGGCACATATGATGGCTCATAATCACGAGGCAATATTGAGCAAGGTGAGAAGCGAGCTTCCTACCGACGAGCTGCTGTGCGATCTGGCGGATCTGTTCAAGCTCTTCGGCGACACGACCCGGATGAATATACTCTTTGCTCTGCTGGAGTCGGAGATGTGCGTGTGCGCGATCGCGGAGCTGCTGGGCATGACCCAGTCCGCCATATCACACCAGCTGAGGATCCTGAAGGAAGCAAATCTGGTTGGAAACCGCCGGGAGGGGAAGACTATCTATTATTATCTCAGCGATGAGCATGTGAGGACGATAGTAGCTCAGGGTTTTGAGCATCTTATTGAGGAGAGGAAAGAGGAAGATGAAAAAAGTATTTAAGCTTGAGGACCTGGACTGCGCGGCCTGCGGCATGAAAATGGAGGACGCGATCCGGAAAATTTCGGGTGTGAGTAGCGTCAGTGTGAATTTTGTGGCCCAAAAGCTGACGATAGAGGCGGAAGAGGCCGATTTTGAGCGCGTGCTCAGACAGGCGGCAAAGCTTATATCCCGCATTGAGCCTGACTGCCGGATAGTGATGTGATCAGTATGAGCAGAAAGCAAAAAAAGACCCTTTGGCGTATAATAATCGCCGGGGCGCTGACTGTTGCGGCAGGGCTGCTGCCCTGTGAGGGATCGTGGAAGGCGCTGGCCTATGCTGTCCCATATCTGCTGGTGGGCTACGATGTGCTGTGGGCTGCCATACGGAATATTCTCCACGGCCAGGTGTTTGACGAGCAGTTTCTGATGTCCATAGCCACGCTGGGCGCCTTTGCCATAGCGGAATATCCTGAGGCTGCGGCGGTGATGCTGTTTTATCAGGTGGGTGAGCTGTTCCAGAGTCTGGCTCTGGGCAAGAGCCGGCGCTCAATTGCGGCGCTTATGGATATACGGCCAGACTATGCCGTGGTTATACGGGACGGCAGAGAAGAAAAAGTCTCCCCGGAGCAGGTGCAGGTGGGCGAGCTTATCGCCGTGCGCCCCGGAGAGAAGATACCCCTTGACGGACTTGTGACTGAGGGGCATACTACTGTCAATACCGCCGCCCTCACCGGGGAGAGTCTGCCGGCGGAAAAGGGCCTTGGAGATACTGTGATAAGCGGCTCCATCAATCTCACCGGCTATATAAAGATGCAGA
>CAYFSB010000033.1:9978-10604 GCA_964345655.1 uncultured Oscillospiraceae bacterium | reverse complement strand
TACACGGCTACGATATTCGGGTGGGACAGCATCGCAACAGCATGGGACTCGGCACAGAACCTGTGGCGAAACTCCTCGTCCGCCGCCATGTCATCGCGCATTATCTTGACGGCCACATAGCGGTTTAGCCGGTGACACATGGCCTTGTATACCACCGCCATTCCACCCTCGCCGATCTCCTCCAGTATCTCATATCTGCCGTCAAGCATCTTGCCAATATATTTATCGTTTGTATTCATCTGATTCTCCATTTCGCCTGTGCTCATTTCATAACTGCCAACACAGTCACATTGTCTCTTGCGCCCCTGTTGAGCGCTTTGCTCATCAGCGCCCTGCAAAGCAGTTCAGGTTCCGGGTATTCCTTGGCATAGTCCAGCATTTCAAGATCTGTAATCATATTGGATAGCCCGTCTGAGCACAGTAAAAGCACATCTCCGCTCTGGAGGCTGAACTCAAAATAATCTGAATCAACATCAGAATCAGAACCCAGCGCCCTTGTTATCACGTTCCGCTGCGGATGAACTTTGGCCTGCTCCTTTGTTATGGCACCAAATTCAAGGAGGTCTTCAACCAAAGAGTGGTCGCGGGTTATCTGGTAGATACTGCTGCCCCTTCTGGATATATGA
>CAYFSB010000033.1:829-9968 GCA_964345655.1 uncultured Oscillospiraceae bacterium | reverse complement strand
TGCTGCTTTTGCGCGAGATGTGATAGGCGCGGCTGTCGCCCACGTTTATAATATAACCGCTGCCGTTGCTCTTTATCACACCGCCGACAATTGTGGTGCCCATTCCGTTAAATTCCTCGTCAAACTGTGAGTATTCATAGGCCACGCCGTTGGCCTCGGCACAGGCTGCCTGCAATATCTCCTTATAGTTTGGCGTTTTGTTCACGCGGGATGTGAGCTTGGCAAATATATAGGCCACAAACGCCTTATTGGAGAGCTGACTTGCAAGGCCGCCCGCCTTTGCCCCGCCCATTCCGTCGCACAGGGCGACTATCAGGCAGTCTTTAGGGTCGCATTTTTCAATGATAAAACTGTCCTGATTGTCTTTTCTGATTTTTCCTTTGTCTGTAAGTCCAAAGCTCTTCATCTGCGCCTCATTTCCGCCGCCTCGCGACATTGGATTTTTTGTTCTCAGCCATTTTCCATTTTTCGTCTGAGCTGGCCACAGGATGCGTCCACATCCTCGCCAAGCTTTCTGCGGACGGTGACGTTTACGCCCTCATCCTCAAGTATCTTTATAAAAGCCTTCATATGTCCGGGCGTGGAGGGCTTAAACTCCCGCTCCTCAACATGGTTCAGCGGGATAAGATTCACATGTGCGCCAACGCCTTTGGCGCGTTTGGCCAGAAGCCGCGCATGATATTCCGTGTCGTTTACGCCGTCTATCATGGCATACTCAAAGGAGATGCGCCGGCCTGTATGCTCATAATACCTGCGGCAGCAGTCCATGAGCTGGTCCACGCCTCTGCCCCGGTTTGCCGGCATGAGCCTTGAGCGGGTCTCATCATCCGGCGCATGCAGAGAGACGGACAGCGTTAGCTGTAGATCGCGCTGAGCCAGCTTGTCGAACATCTCGGTTATTCCGCAGGTGGACAGAGAGATGTGGCGCATACCTATGTTCATACCCTGCGGGTGATTCACAAGCTCAAGGAAGCGCATCACATTGTCAAAGTTATCCAGCGGCTCACCTATGCCCATCAACACAATATTTGAAATAGGCTTTTGAGAATCCAGCTGGGAAAAAAGTACCTCGTCCAAAATCTCTGACGGCTCAAGGGAGCGGACAAGCCCGCCAATTGTTGAGGCGCAAAAAGCGCAGCCCTGCCTGCAGCCCACCTGACAGGACACACACACAGTATTGCCGTGCTTATAGCTCATGACCACCGTTTCAACTGCGTTTCCGTCATAAAGCTCCCATAGATATTTTATTGTTCCATCCAGCTTTGAGACCTGCCGGGCCAGGATCCTTGGGCTATACAGCCGATATTCTTTTTTCAGCGTCTCTCTGAGCTCCTTTGGCAGATTGGTCATCCCGTCAAAGTCTCTCACTCCGCGTCCCAGCCAGTCAAACACCTGCTTCGCCCTGTATTTTGGCTGGCCAAGCGCCTCAAATTCCTGCTCTATCTCTTCCGGGAGCATGGACAGTATATCTTTTCCCATTATTTTTTCCTTCTCAGCTTTGCGGCAAAAAAGCCGTCGGTGCCGTCGATATGCGGCCAAAAGCCATACATCCCATCAGCAGCTGTAAATCCGCCAAGGGTGGGCTGCTCCAACTCAAAGTCCTGATTTTCATTAAGGAACCATTGGACTACATCCTGATTTTCACAGCGCAATACAGTGCAGGTAGAGTACAGCAGCGTGCCGCCCGGCTTTACATATTTTGAAATATTTTGCAGTATCTGCCTTTGTATCTCCGGCAGAACACTGATATCTTCCTCTTTTTTCAGCCTGATCTCAGGCTTCTTGCCGATAACGCCAAATCCGGAGCAAGGCACATCGCCTATCACCACATCAAAGCTTTTGAAATATGCCGGATTTTCTGCGCGGGCATCCATAGATACTGTGTCGATTATATCTATACCAAGCCGCTCCGCACCGGAGCGGATAAGCGCCAGCTTCTTTTCATGGATATCACAGGCGACGATTCGTCCATTGTTTTCCATAGCCACCGCCGCGGCAAACGACTTCCCGCCGGGCGCAGCGCAGGCATCAAGCACAGCAAAACCCGGCCTGACGCCGGCAAGCTCCACTGCTGCTCTGGCTGCTCTGTCCTGCACATAAAAGAGGCCCTCATCATAACCCGGCAGTGCGCTTACGTTTCCGCCATCAAGTTCCATACAGCCGGGAAGCTCTGCCCATTCTTTGAATGAGATGTCCGCCCGCGTGAGAGCGCGCCTGAAATCCGGCAAATTCGCCCTGAGTGTGTTCACCTGGATCGTAAGTCCCGCCGGGCTGTTATTGGAGGCTAAGAAAGCCTGAACAAAATCATAGTCGTGCTCTTTTAAAAGCCTCTCCACCAGCCAAAGCGGATGACTGTATTTTACACTCAGATACTGCGCCGTCCCATTTCCTGGGATATCCGGCAGCGCGTCCCGATTTTCGGACACACGGCGCAAAACAGCATTGGCCAGTCCGGACGCCCGTCCAAAGCCTGACTGATTACACAGCGCGACGCTCTCATTTACTGCGGCTCGGGGCGGAATCTTGTCCAGAAACAGGAGCTGATATACACCCATACGCAGAATGTCCCGGAGCTTTGGCTCAATACGCGAGGCGCCGCGGCTGCAGAAGATGTCTATATAGTAGTCGCAAAAGCTGCTGTTTTGAAGCACGCCCAGACAGAGCCTTGAGGCCAGCGCCGCATCCCTTCTATCCAGCGAGTATTGTTTTATCACCTTGTCAATTGACGCCCCTGACCATGCCCCGTCTCTCCGGCATCTCTCCAAAGCTTTCAGGGCGGCCTCTCTTGCGCTTATCTGCATCAGTTTTCGACCTTTATTGAATGTCCCCGCAGGAAGTCTGCCGCACTCATGCGCTTTTTCCCCGGAGCCTGTAATTGCGTTATCATCAGCGTTTTGCCGTCTGCGCAGGCTATTTCTATCCCGTCTTTTCCGGCGGATACCAGACTGCCCGGCGCTTTGTCTGTATGGTTTTGGGTATACTCTGCGGCGAACACCCTGTATACCCCACCGTTTAGCTCCATAGTGGCCACCGGCCAGGGCTGAAGCCCATATATCCATTTAAGTACTGCTCTGGGACTCTTGTTCCAGTCTATAGGTGAAAGCGATTTATCAAGCATGGAGACATAGCTGGCCTTGGAGTGGTCCTGCGCCGCTCTTGGAGCAGAGCCGTCTTCCACATGCCGCAGTGTCTTGACAAGCAGCTTAGCGCCCATATCCTTCAGTCTGTCGTACAGCTCGCCTGAAGTCTCCTGTTCACCTATGTCCGTCTCGGCAGTATATATGATATCCCCTGTGTCCATTTCGCTTGCAAGATACATCGTAGTCACACCGGTGACCTTGTCCCCGTTTAAAACAGCCCACTGTATGGGTGCTGCGCCCCTGTATTTTGGTAAAAGAGAACCGTGCACATTTATTGCGCCGAATTCAGGCACAGCCAGAATATCGTCAGGCAATATTCTGCCGTAGGCCACTACGACCAGAATATCCGGCCTTAGCGCCTCTATCTGGCTGAGGGCCGCACCGTCACGCATTTTCACCGGCTGAAAGACTGGAATATCATATTGTAAAGCTATCTCCTTAACCGGAGAATAAAACATCTCCATTCCCCTGCCCTTCGGCTTGTCCGGCTGGGTAAAGACGCCGACTACCTGAAAATTTTCATCCAGCAGTTTTTTCAGCGACGCCGCGGCGAAATCCGGCGTTCCCATAAACACAATGCGCATTTATCCCTCTCCTGTCAGTCTTCTTTGCCCTCAAGCTCTTCCTCGGTGAGCATCCGCTCACATATTGAAGTAAACACAATTCCCTCAAGATGATCTATCTCATGGCAGAAACAGCGGGCGGTGAGCCCGGTGCCCTCCACCTCAAACCATTCGCCATACCTGTTTTGAGCCCTAACCTTCACATTCATGGGCCGTCTGACTATACCGTATTCTCCGGGCACACTGAGGCAGCCCTCCGGGCCCTTCTGCTCGCCGGAGACCTCTACTATCTCAGGATTGATCAGCTCAATCACATACTCTTCCTCGCCGTCGGGGACATTGGTCTCCGCCACAAGCACAGCACGGCGCAGCACGCCCACCTGAGGGGCGGCAAGCCCCACGCCGTTGGACTGTTCCAAAGTCTCGGCCATGTCGTCCAGCAATTGATGGAGTCGGCCGTTAAACTCCGTCACAGGTCGGCATCTTTTGTAGAGCACAGGCTGTTCTTTGGTCATAATATTACGCAGCGCCATATCTTTTCTCCGTTCTGCCGCACAGCGGCAATAATTTTAGTCTGTGGGATCATTATCCGCAAAAATGGATACTCCTTTAAATCTCTTGTCGGTACTGCATTGAATGACCGTCTGAGACACAAGATTCCGTATCTCGGCATCGGCTTTGCAGCTGATATTTACTCTGTATCGGTACCTGTTATTGACCTTTACCACCGGCAGAGGCGTAGGGCCCAACAACGAAATACCTAAACGGCCGCCGGCCTCCTCAATAGTCTGCTTCACACAACGGCAGGCGCTCACGACCTGTCTCTCATCCTGTCCTGAAGCTGTAACCGCCAAAAGGTCTCTAAAAGGGGGAGTATTCTGCATCCTGCGCAGCAGGATCTCAGAGGCATAAAACTCCTCATAATCCTGTCGTGCCGCCTGTATAATAGTCTCATTATCAGGCGTATATGTCTGAATGACGGCTCTGCCCGGCTTTTCACCCCGGCCGCTGCGTCCAACCACCTGGGTTATGAGTGAAAAAGTGCGCTCACCGGCTCTGTAATCCCCGGCATACAAACTCTGATCGGCAGAGATAACGCCCACAAGGGTGACATTTTCAAAATTCAGTCCCTTTGTGACCATCTGCGTACCCACCATTATGGGGATCTTTTCGCTCCTGAACCTGTCAAACAGCTGCTCATGGGAGCCGGCTGGTGTCACTGTGTCGGTGTCCATGCGCATTACCTCAACATCCGGAAACAGCGTATGCAACTCTTCCTCCACAAGCTGAGTCCCGGCGCCTATATGGTTAAGCTTCCCGCCGCAGTCCGGGCAGACCAGGTCAATGGGCTGGGAATAGCCGCAGTAATGGCACATAAGTCGGTTGTTTGCGCTGTGGTAGGTCAGCGACACGCTGCAGCGCGGACACTTATAAGTGTAGCCGCACTCGCCGCAGCTTATAAGCTTATTCGCACCGCGGCGGTTGATAAACAGAATGCTCTGCTCACCGCGCTCAATATTCTTTGTCAGCTCGTCCCGCAGGACGCTGCTGATGTTCCCACCGTTGCCGCGCCTAAGCTCCCGCTTCATATCGACTATTTTTACATCCGGCAGATCCATATCGTTATATCTGGTCTGCAATCTGAAGAAGGCGTATTTCATGGTCTCGGCATTGTACCGGCTCACTACATCAGGTGTCGCAGAGCCTAACAGCAGCAGGCAGTTTGCCTTTGCGCAGCGATATTTTGCCACGTCTCTGGCGTTATAGCGGGGAGAATTCTCTGATTTATAGGTCTCCTCCTGCTCCTCGTCAATTATAATAAGACCAAGCCCCTGAACCGGGGCAAAAACAGCGCTGCGTGTGCCGATCACAACCTTTGCCGCCCCGTTTTTCACTCGTTTCCACTCGTCATAGCGCTCACCTGTGGACAGGCTGCTGTGCAGTATCGCGATCTGGTCGCCAAAATGCGAGGAAAATGTTTGCAGCATCTGGGGGGTAAGGGCAATCTCAGGAACAAGAAGTATTGATGCCCTGCCCTTTTGAAGCTGCTCGTTTATAAGATGAATGTATACACTGGTTTTGCCGCTGCCTGTCACGCCGAATAGCAGCGCGGCTGAAGCTTTTCCTGAGTTTGCCAGGGCGGAAATACCTGTAAAGGCAGTCTCCTGTCCCGTGTTAAGCTGGGGAAGCGGGACCTGTTCACCCACATATATCTCAGGCCGCCTGTATACCTCACGCTGGAAAAGCTCTACAAGTCCGGTGGAGCACAGCGCTTTAAGCGGCGGACGTCCTGCCCCCGTATAGCGCATAAGCTCCCGGCTCGGCAGCACCTCAAAGCTGCACAGCAACTCCAACAGATTTGCCTGCTGCGGGGAGCGGCGGCGCTTATTGTCGGCAATGACCGCCGCATCCTCCGGCGGAACAGCAAGCCGCGCCATCTCAATGGTCTTGTCGCCAACACGGCGCTTGCCCGCATCGTCAAACCAAAGGCCCGCCGGAAGCATGGCCTTGATTGCATCATATACTGTGCAGAAAAAACGCTCCCGCATAAACAGCGCCAGCTTTATCTGCCCTGCGTCCAAAACCGGCTCATCATCCAGAACAGAAATAATGCTTTTCAGCTGTTTGTAGTCGCTGTGGTCGGACACGGCCAGAATTATGCCCTCACTTCTCCTGTTGCCGCGGGCAAAGGGCACATACACTCTGACTCCGGCGATGGCTTTATCGGCCATATCCTCCGGTACCAGATAGTCATAGGGCCTGTCTATCCAATATGTAGCGGCAGAGACCGCAATTTTAGCCACTTTGACAGACACCAGGCCACCACCCTTATATCTTTTCAATTCAAATCAGCGGGAACATGAGACAGGGAGTTCAGCGACACGCGTTTTCCCTTCTCAGCCCCGCTGAATTTTACTTTATGGTAAGCTTGCCGGTGTAGACCTCGTCAATTGCCGATGAGACAGGCTTTCTGTCAAGGGGAATCTGCTTCTCTTCCGATTCGGCGGAAATGGCACGGGCTCTTCTGGCGACAAGATTGACAAGCTGATAACGGCTTCCTATTTTATCAACAAGTTCTGCCACGGGGGGATAAAGCATCATAATTGTACTCCATTCTGCCGCCTTTTTGCGGCAATGTATTTTTCAGTTTTCTCTGAGATATTCCATTCTGCCGGCCGCTTTGCAGCGCTCGGCAATAATAATAGATGAAAGTTCTTTTGCGGCTTTTTCCACGTTGTCATTGACAATTATATAGTCGTAAAAATCCGCCTCGGCATACTCCTGTCTTGCCCTTGCGATTCTGCACTCCATGGCGCGCTCAGTATCTGTGCCCCGCCCCTCAAGTCTGCGCCGAAGCTCATCAATAGATGGCGGAATAATAAAAATCATTATTGCCTCAGGCATTTTTTCATGCACCTGGCGTGCACCCTGAACTTCAATGTCCAGCAACACATTCAGCCCAGCATCGAGCTGACGCTGAACATAGGCCTTGGGCGTCCCATAGGAATTGGCCACATACTCGGCGTGCTCCAAAAGCTCGTCATTGTCGACCATCTCTTTAAAGCGATCCAAATCGACAAAAAAGTATTCTCTCCCGTCGATCTCTGTGGGGCGTGGCTTGCGTGTGGTCACGGATATGGAAAAACACACATCGTTCATCTCTTCAATAGCTTTGAAAACCACTGTGCTCTTCCCTGCGCCGGAGGGTCCGGATATAACTATAAGTTTACCCTTTTCATTCATTTGCTTTACCCGCTTCCTGTTCAGATTTTTCTTCAAAACGCGCCGCGAGAGTTTCCGGTGGCAGTGCCGATAAAACCACATTGCCGCTGTCCATTATTATAACAGCCTTTGTGCTCCGGCCAAAAGAGGCGTCTATAAGCAATCCCTTTTCTCTCACGTCCTGAATCATGCGCTTTATTGGCGCGGACTCCGGGCTGATAATAGAGATGACCCTGTCCGCTGAAATCAGATTGCCGAAGCCTATACCTATAAGCCTCATTTGTGCCACCTCTACTCTATGTTCTGTATCTGCTCGCGTATTTTCTCTATTTCTGATTTCAAATCAACTACCACATGGGCAATATCTGAGTTCTGGCATTTGGAGCCTATTGTATTGGCCTCCCGGTTAAATTCCTGAATCAGAAAGTCGATCTTCCGTCCCGTTGGTGAATTGCCGTTTATCATTGTGCGAAGCTGGGCCATATGACTGCGAAGCCTGACGGTTTCCTCATCCACAGCAATATGGTCGGCAAAGATAGCGGCCTCTGCCAGTATCCTGCTCTCGTCAATGCCTGCCGTTCCAAGCACGTCCGCCATTTTCTGCTCAAGCCGTTTTCTGTACTCCACCACGGTCTCAGGGCTTTTTTCCTCCACAGTCGACACCAGACGGTTGATCGTCTCAAGCCTTGAAAGGACATCATCCCTGAGTTTTTCGCCCTCTCTGAGCCGCATTGCGTCAAAGTCGCACAGGGCATCTTCAACGATTGAGGATATACCCGCCGATATGGCATCCGCGTCCACATCCTTTTTCTCCACGGACAGCACATCCGGGAAGCGGCTTACTCCCAAAGCAGTCAGATCATTTGGCAGCTTGTACTCGTCAGAGATGTGTGCTATAGCCTCAATATAGCCCTTCAAAAGCGGCTCATTGACCTTTACAGCCATTTCATTTGCTCCGGAGGAATCCACGCTGATAAACAAATCAACCTTTCCACGGCTTATATGGGACTGCACCGCGGTTTTAACTGAGTCTTCCGCAAACATGAAGCTGCGCGGCAGCCGCACGGAGGTATCCAGATACCGGTTATTCACGCTCTTCAGCTCAACCGAAATCTCAAGCCCCTCCACAGTGCCCTTGGCGCTGCCATAGCCTGTCATACTTCTAATCATAGTTCCTCCGCTGCCTTACTGAACCCGATTATGTTAAAAGTAATCGGATTCTTATTTTTGCGCAGTCTCTGGCTCACCACAAGGATCACACAGCTGACAACGAGGGCGGCAAAGCTCACCGCAATACAAATACCCTCGCCCGCGCCCAGCATATAGGCCACGGCATACCCTATCAGAAACAGCACGATAGGCATGACATACACCAGCAGCGCCGCGCTGAAAACCCTTGAAGACTTTGTCTCGATAACTACTCTCTGGCCGGGCTTCGCGTCTATCCGGTTATGGGCCATCGATTTAAGCTCGTTTTGGAAAATGCAGCTCTCACAGCTGCCGCAGTTGCCGCCGCAGGCCGTGCTTCTGGTCACCGATACCTCGGCCATGCCTCTTGGCATAAGTTTTGTTACAACAGCATCCTGTGTCATTGTTTTGCCTTCCTTATATCAACAGAGATTGTATTTTCTCCTACTGCCCCCACATCGGTGAAGCCGTCAACATATATTTTCACTACCGGCATATATGCTCCCGTAGAATCCTTATAGTCGG
>CAYFSB010000033.1:0-819 GCA_964345655.1 uncultured Oscillospiraceae bacterium | reverse complement strand
ATATTCTCGCTCTTTATCCGGCTCAGCTGTTCTTCTGTGCCTCTTAAAACCACATCTATGCTCTCAGACACAATATCCGCCGTGGAGCCTTCAGCCACATTGATACAGGAGAAATTCTTCACCTTAAATGTTTTTGTTTCAAGGCCTACTATCTCTATTGTGACTTTGGCTTCGGTGATACCCGTCAGATTTTTCAGGTCATTATCCAGCGGTATCGTATAGGTCTCCGTATAGGTGGAGGCAAAATCCGTCAGGTCAATAGTGTCAAGGATTATCCTGTTCATACCGGAGAGAATAGCCGAGTCACCTGCAAGAGTAACGGATTCCGGATCGATCTTTATCTTGGTGTTGGCCTTTGTTGCTCCGGCCCCCTCAACGATGTCCACGCCGAGGGTGACTTCCTTTATCTCAAGCATGGGGAGGGTGGCCTTGACTGTGTCCGAGGAGAAGGTGATATCCTCTGCCGAACAGGGATTTCCATCCTCATCCATAAGAGTATAGCCTGTATCCACCGAATAGGTGCTATCCACAGTCACATCTTTTCAAAAGGTGACCCACACATAGGCCACATCCTTGATATATGCTTCCGGGCCTGTCAGTGTAATTGTCGACGGTTCAAACATGGGCGTCTCCGCCGTATATCCGTCGGCCAGAGTCCCCTCAAAACCGCCCCTGACCTGCACAGTCTTTGAGGTGAGCTTGGACACCATAAAGTTTACAGTATCCGGCGTCCTCTTAAGCTCCTGTATGTTGCCAGTGTCGGTGCCGTTGGGATAGGAGATATAATACTGCATTGAGGTATAGGCGGCCTGCGTGAGC
>CAYFSB010000032.1:0-10671 GCA_964345655.1 uncultured Oscillospiraceae bacterium | reverse complement strand
GGACATGGTGACGCCCTTGTCCACCACCATACCCTCTATCTGGTGGAACATTGGGGAGTGGGTGGCATCCACTTCGTCCTTGCGGTAGACCCGCCCGGGGGCAATGATGCGTATGGGCAGTTCCCGGGTCTCCATAGCGTGTATCTGCATGGGAGAGGGCTGGGTGCGCAGGAGTATCTTGCTGTCCTCGGTAAAATAGAAGGTGTCCGTCCACTCGCGGGATGGGTGCCCTTCATCAATATTAAGCTTTGTAAAGTTATAGTCCGCCAGCTCTACCTCTGGGCCATCCACTATCTCAAAGCCCATGCCCACGAAGATCTCCTTTATCTGGTCAAGGACATTGTACATAGGGTGCTTGTGGCCAAGGCTCCGCTTCTCGCCGGGCATTGTCACATCCAGCGCTTCCCGCTCCAGCTTCATCTCCAGCATGGCGGCGGAGAGCTCCGCCTTGCGCTCGTCAATGGCAGCCTCAATGTCGCCCCGCAGCTGGTTTGCAAGCTGGCCCATCAGAGGGCGCTCTTCGGCGGAGAGCTTGCCCATCTGGCGCAAAATTGCTGTCAGCTCACCCTTTTTGCCCAGATATTTTACTCTCAGATTTTCCAAAATCTCCGAACTGTCACACTCCAAAATAGCCTTAATAGAGGCCTCTCTCAGCTGCTGCATTAACTCTTTCATGTCTTTCTCCTCGCATATAAAGAAATTGTTTGAATTACGTTTCTCTGCCGCAAATGGCAACAAAAAAAGCCTCCGCCCCCATACAGGGACGAAAGCATTGCTTCCGCGTTACCACCCACGTTCGGCGCACAGCGCCGCTCTTAAAAGGACTTAACGCGCCCACACGCCGGGGATTGGCCGGAGCTCCCGGGCGAACCAAGCACCATTGACTCAGGGGGCTTACAGCCGCCGACCCCCACTCTCTGACAGTCGCTGAAAGTGCTATTTTCCCGTTCACAGCTTTATTTATGCTACCACATTATGCCCAAATTGGCAAGAGCATTTTTGTGTTTTTCGGCAAAACGGAAGCTGTGCATATAAAAAGGCCTCTGCCGCTGCCCGTTTTTTGCACATTCCGATTTGACTAATTGGTTTGCGGTGATTATAATACAGCCATGCGCATAGGTTAGAGAATAATAATTTCTGGAGGACACCATGAAACGTTTATGCTTACCGGCGCTGCTTCTAATCTGCCTGCTGCTCACAGGCTGCGGCGGCAAGGCCGCGAAAAAACAGTATGAGCAATTTGCATCAGAACTCTCCGAACGCAGCGCCCTGTCCTTTACGGCAGAGCTCTGTGCAGAGTACACGGACAAGACAGTGGAATTTACGCTGCAATACGAACAGGATGAGACGGGAAGTACTGTCACTGTGCTGTCTCCTGAGCTGATAGCCGGAGTAAAGGCTCAGGTCTCGTCCGGCGGCACCGCTATTGAGTACGACGGGATAATAATAGACACGGGCGACCTGGACTCCTACGGTCTGACCCCAATGTCCGCCCTGCCGGTGCTGGTTGACACTATGATAAACGGGCATGTGGACAGCTACTGGGAAGAGGCCGGGCAAACCGTGGTGCAGCTTATCCCCAACGACCACATCACCGCCCAGGTCTGGTTTGACGCCGATATGGTCCCGGTCCACGCCGAGCTTATCAGTGAAGGGCGTGTGAGCGTGAAGTGTGATATTCAGGACTGGAAATAGCAGACTGGAGAGAAAAAAATGAATGATCTACAAAAGAGAACCTGGGCTGAGATAAGCCTTCCTAACATTCGCCATAACTATATGGCCATACGCGCCGCGCTGCCTGAGGGCTGCCGTTTTTTAGGCATCGTAAAGGCGGACGCCTATGGTCACGGAGCCTTACAGGTGTCCCGGCTTTTGCAGGAGGCCGGAGCTGATTATCTGTCAGTGTCCTGTCTGGATGAGGCACTTGAGCTGCGGCAGGGCGGCATAAGCATGCCTATACTCATACTTGGCCACACCCCCCACGAGTACACCCAGACCCTTATCGACAACAATATCACCCAGACCATATCCTGCCTTGCCAAGGCCGTGGAATATTCCGCGGATGCGGTGGCGCTGGGAAAGACGCTGAAGATACACATAAAGCTGGACACCGGCATGTCGCGTCTGGGCTTTTTGTGTTCAGGCGGCTATTATGACGAAGGTGTGGACAATGTTATCCGCTCCTGCCGTTTGCCTGGGCTTACACCGGAGGGCATTTATACCCATTTTGCCGTGTCAGACGAGCCGGGTGAAGACAATGAGCGCTACACCCGGGCCCAGTTTAAACTGTTTTGCGATTTTATCGAGGATGTAAAGTCGCAGGGCGGCATTGAATTTAAAATACGCCATTGTGCCAACAGCGGCGCCGTGGCGAACTACCCTGAGATGGCACTGGATATGGTGCGGCCGGGGCTGCTGCTCTATGGCTATGGCGACACCAGCGGCAGGCTTGACCTGCGGCCATGTATGCGCCTTGTGACCACCGTCAGCACAATAAAGTTTTACGAGAGCGGCACCTGCATAAGCTATGGCCGGCATTACGTGACAGATGAACGCACCCGCATGGGCGTGCTTGCCATCGGATACGCCGACGGACTGCCGAGGGTGATATCCAACAAGTGCTCCTTTGCCGTTGACGGCGGCTTTGCCCCGCAGCGGGGAAGTATATGTATGGACATGTGCATGGTGGACTTAAACGGACTGCCCCAGGTAGATGTGGGCAGTGAGGTGGAGCTCTTTGGCGAGAAAAACAGTATCTACCTGTTGTCCGACGCTGCGGGAACTATTCCCTATGAGCTGCTCTGCGCTGTGTCAAAGCGGGTACCCAGAGTATATATTGACTGAAAAATAGCCGCAAAAAACAGCTGCCATATTGAGTGCAGGCAAAAGATCTTTCCTCCGGAAAATTCCGGCAACGAAAGATTCTCCAGCCATTGGACTCAGTAAGGCAGCTGTTTTTCGCGGCAGTCATTCAGTCCTCTATCACCCACGGCAGAGCCACAAAGGTGGCCTCATGCCCCGTGGCGGGTAAAATTTTATGCAGCAGGTCCGAGGTGGAAAATTTCAGGCTTGAGGTATTTATGCAGGGGTGGCAGCCTATGTATTCATCTCGCAGCAGATCTCTGTCCATGAGCAGGCGCACGGCGTTTTCTCTGTCGTTCATTAGCCCCAGCACGCTTACAGAGCCCGGCGTAATGTCCAGATACTTCTCCATATATCCGGCCTCGGCAAAGGAAAGTCTGGCAGTATTTATCTGCTTTGACAAAAGCTTAGTCTTAAAGGGCTTGTCACCCGGCATAAGCAGCAGATAGAAGTCTGTCTGCTGGCGGTTGGTGAGAAACAGGTTCTTGCATATTGAGCAGCCCAGCACTTCCTCAACAGCACGGCACTGCTCAATGCTGTCCGCATGCTCATGGTCTGCCCGCCAAAAGACGACGCCCAAACTCTCAAGCAGACTGTAGCAGCGCTCCTCTTTTTCAATGCGTCCTGTGGTTCCGCCGGTATAAAGTGTCTCGTCTATATACATGTTCTACCTCTTTTCAGAGGGCAGCCAGATGCGCTGTTCCTCTGCTTTTTTTATCAGCTCTTCTCTGAAATCCGGGTGGGCAATGGAAATCAGCGCCGCCGCTCTCTCCCAGGTGCTCAGTCCTGCCAGATTCACCGCGCCATACTCCGTCACAATATAATAGGCCTGACTACGGGGCGTGGTGACTATATCTCCCTTAAAGGACGGAACTATTCTGGAGCATACACTGCCTTTACTGTCCAGATATGTGGAGTTCATGCACAAAAAAGCCTTCCCTCCCTTTGACATGGCCGCACCTGTAACAAAATCCAGCTGTCCGCCGGTACCGCTTATTTGTCTGTGTCCCACACTTTCAGAGCATACCTGCCCGTAAAGATCTGCGCTGAGGCAGCCATTTATGGATATCATCTTATCGTTTTGTGCTATTACTGCCGGGTCATTCACATAGCTGAGGGGGAATCCGGCTATGCCGGGATTGTCGTCCAGCCAGTCGTACAACTCATTTGAGCCTATTGCCAGGCCCAAAACTCCTTTTCCTCTGAGCAGGGTCTTACGTGTGTTTGTGAGCTTGCCCGCCTTATGCAGCGCCAGATAACCATCAGAGCAGAGCTCTGTGTGCATGCCCAGCTCTCTCAGCTCTGACTGGGCAATAAGTGCGCCAAGGGCATTGGGCATGCCGCCGATACCGAGCTGAACAGTCGCTCCATCACTTAAGTGCGGAAAAATATGCCCGGCAACAAGCATATCGTTTTCTGTAGGCGGCGGAGATTTCATCTGCCACAAATGGCGGTATCCGGCCTCCACAACCTTGTCCACCTGGGAAATGTGCACCACCTCGTCCTGGCCGCCTCTGATTTTTGGCAGCGCCTCGTTCACCTCTATTATAACCTTCTCCGCACTGTCGATTATGGCCCTGGAAATTCCAAGGGAGCCGGAGAGATTAAAGTATCCGTGTCTGTCCATAGGCGCAGCGGAGACCATTGCAACGTTTACCGTAAGAAAGTTTTTATAATACCAGGCCAAATTTCTAAAGACCATGGGGTTGAAAAAAGCCCGGCCTTTGTCGCAGAGCTTTCGTTCATAGCCTGAACAGTGCCAGGTGTTATAAACAAAATGCTCCATGGTGGGGTCCTGCTCCGCTATCTGTATTGGGCCGGGCAAAAGATTTCCCCGAACCTTAACATTGTACAGTTCATCCTTCCTGTCTGCCAGCGCCGCGTCAAGAGATACGGGGAAACAGATATTGGTGGCATAATCCACCCAATCGCCGCTTTTAACAAGCCTTACCGCCTCATCAGCGGAGCACAGCTTCTCCCGGTATTCATTAAAATAGTTCATTTTATCACCCTAAACTATTATACCACGACCAATACAGGCTCCACAAGTCTTGGCTGATATGGAAAAACGCGCCCTTCGGCGCGCCCGTATAAACATGGCCGACAAGTATCTGCTTTATTGGGTATGCGAACAGATGCAGCGCGGTTTTTTACTGATGTTTTGTTTATAAACCTTTGGGCAAAGCTCAGGCTGCTCCGACTATAAACAAAGGTACACCTGCTTTGCGGCAGGTGTACCTCTTGGTTTCTTAACAGTGCTTAAATCTTGTTATGTATGACGATTATGCCTTCTGAGTCTTGGACTTAGCCATAACCTGAATGCCTTCAACAACGAGCATCACAGCCAGAACGACAAGGCCAACGGACCAGATCATCTGGAAGTATACGCCCCATGCTGCACCACCGGCAAAGATAGCCTGGAAGGTGGACACGATCTTCATAACAAGAGAAGTCAGAGTCGCAATAAGCATGAATGCCATTGGAACATAGACCAGCTTGTTGTTCTTTCCTATCTGACCCAGCCATGTGGCAACTGCGAGCATCGCAACGCCGGCAAGCAGCTGGTTGGCAGCGCCGAACACGCCCCAGATCTGGTTCAGCTTCAGGAAGCCGATACCACATCCAACAACCACCATGATCAGAGTGGATACCAGCGGGTGAGAGAAGAACTTGCGCACACCGGTCAGGTCAGCGCGGGTCTTTCCTTCGGGAACGAACATCTCTGCAAACATGTATCTGGCAAGACGAGTGCCAGAGTCAAGAGAGGTCAGAGCAAAGACAGAGACAGCCAGAGTCAGCAGAGTGTAGATAAGGCCATAGGAGGCCTCGCCTGCAAAAGAAGCGACCATGGTTGCAATACCACCGGCAAAGATGGTGGGAGGTGCGGAGAAGGAGAACTTGAGGCCATCACCAACCTGGCTCCACACAACACCGACAGCAATCAGCGCGATAACAGCAAGAGCGGACTCGACGATCATTGCGCCATAGCCAATGACCTTTGCATCCTTCTCGGAGTTGAGCTGCTTGGAAGTGGTGCCGGAACCGATCAGAGAGTGGAAGCCGGAGACGGCGCCACAGGCGACGGTGATGAACAGCACGGGGAACAGGCTGCCCAGAGAGGTGTTCCAAGTGGTGAATGCGGGCAGTTCAACAGTGGCGCTGCCGGTAAAGGTGCCGCCGATGATGCCGATTAAAGCAACGATCATCATACCGTAGAGCAGGAAAGAGCTCAGGTAGTCACGAGGCTGGAGCAGCATCCAGACAGGCAGAAGAGAGGCCACAGTGATGTACACGGCAATGAAGAGCACCCAGAAGGTACGGCTTGCATTGATGCCGAAGTTCAATCCGGCGAAAACTATCAGAACGACTCCGATAATGCCGACGATTGTCGCAGGGCCGACCTTGGCGTTCTTGCGGTACACGAAGAAGCCAAATATGAAGGCGATGACGATGAACAGAATGGATGTGGTCGCGGTGGATGCGTTTGCGGTAACATTTCCGGTTGTAAACACGCCGCCTGCCTCTGCCGCGTCAGACACGAAGGTGCTGGCCACGACGGAAGTAAAGGATGCAACAACAAGGATCAGGACCAGCAGTGCGAAGACTGTGAACAGGCGCTGTGCCCGGACGCCCATGCTGTCCTTGATGACTTCGCCGATGGAGCCGCCGTTGTGGCGGATGGAGGCGAACAGAGCACCAAAGTCGTGCATTGCGCCGAAGAAGATGCCGCCGATAACAACCCACAGGAAAACGGGAACCCAGCCGAATACAGCAGCTTGGATAGGTCCGTTAATGGGGCCTGCGCCGGCTATGGATGAGAAATGGTGGCCCATCAGGACGGCGGGGTTTGCAGGAACGAAGTCCTTTCCGTCGTAACTGGTGTGTGCAGGGGTCTCTTTGTTGGGGTCAATACCCCACTGCTTTGCAAGCCAGCTACCATAGAAAATGTAGCCCAGTGCCAGCAAAACAATCGCAATAGCGAGGATAAGAATTGCGCTCACACTTTTCACTCCTTAAATAAAAAATGTTGGTATATAAGCACTTGCGTCAGGTTTTATCCGCCCTGGCAGCAAATAGCTTTTTAAAGTAATTCACCAGATCATGTCCGGCCTGATTGGTGTAGGTCTTCTTTTCATCCAGCGCCACAGCCGCTGTAAGCAGGTTTGAAAAGCCGTGCAGCGAGAACTTGTAGCTCTTTGTAAAACTGCGCTTTTGTATGACCTTTTTTGTAGCGCTGTCAAACGAATCCGCAATAAAGACCGTTTTAACATTTGTATACTGATGCTCTTTATGAGGCTTGACTCTGGGCAGCGCATCCGAAAGAGCATAGTCTATGCACTTGTCGGCAAGGGTGCTGTCAAAGCACGGCGCGGAAAATATGTAGGCATACTCATTGGTCTCGTTTCCCCAGACGGGAATGTCCTTTGATAACCAGTACTTCTCTGCGCGTGAGAAATAATCGGCTCTGAACGCCAGCGGGATCTCTTCCGGAGCTTCGCTGGGAACGATATTATAGTACGCACTGTATGAATCCCTGAGTACCTCAAGAAACTCAGGCCGTTCCGTCAGCATATACGGGCCTCCCAAAAATGAACAAATTATGACTTAATGTTAATATACCATAAAATTTAAAAAATTCAATACCTATTTTTGCAAATTTTTGTTTATCATGCGGAGTATGAGTTCTTAAACTCAAAAAAGCATTACCTTTTCATGATTCATTCCCATGATGAACTTTTATATGCGGAAAATTAGTACTTTTTTAACATGAAAAAAATTTTTTAGCATAAATATTTTATTTCGTTTACAACTTAAAAACTTTGTTGTATTATTTAGTACAGTCGGCAGTTGAAGACGCCGATCAGGAAAATGAGGTATATTTTTTATGGAGTATAAATTTTGCGTACCCTGTCTGCTGGGCCTTGAGGGGCCTATCTCCGAGGAGCTCAGGCGACTGGGCATGGGAAATGTGGCGGCAGAAAACGGACGCGTCTATTTCACCGGCGACGGCAGTGCCGCGGCTGCCGCAAATATAAACCTTCGCATCGGCGAACGGGTTCTCATTGAGCTGGGCAAATTTCAGGCTCTGAGTTTTGAGGAGCTTTTTGAGGGCACAAAAGCCCTGCCCTGGGAACAGCTGATTCCACGCGACGGGGCTTTTCCCGTGAAAGGGTACAGCCTCAATTCAAAGCTTTTTTCAGTCTCAGACTGTCAGAGTATAATAAAGAAAGCCATTGTGGAGCGGCTGAAGGGTAAATACGGCATTGAGTGGTTCGATGAGACAGGGCCTTTATACCAGGTGCAGTTTTCAATAATGAAGGACCAGGTGTCTCTGTGTCTGGATACCACCGGCAGCGGGCTGCATAAGCGGGGTTATCGGCCCGCTCACAACGCCGCGCCCCTTAAGGAGACTCTGGCCGCCGCCATGGTATATCTGGCCCGTTATCGTGGAAGGGACGATTTCTGCGACCCGTTCTGCGGCAGCGGTACTATCCCCATTGAAGCGGCTCTTGCGGCGAAAAACCGTGCGCCTGGTCTGTACCGGGATTTCACAGCTATGAACTGGCCTATTTTTGACCCCGCTGTCTGGACTCAGGCCCGTGAGGCGGCAAGGGCAAAGGAATATTCCGGGAGTTATAACATTGTCGGCTCAGACATTGACCCCAACGCCGTAGAGATGGCGCGGGAAAATGCGCGCCGGGCAGGTCTGGACGATATAATACACTTTGAGGTGGCCGACGCGCTGGAATTTGATAGGCACACTGACCGGGGCGTAATAGTCACAAACCCGCCCTACGGTGAGCGGATAATGAAAAAGCAGCAGGCCGAGGCTCTGTACAGAGGATTTGGCGAGGCCTGGCGGCGCAGTGAGAACTGGCAGCTATATCTGCTGTCCTCCCACACCGAGTTTGAACGCAGCTTTGGCGCACAGGCGGACAAGAAGCGCAAGCTGTATAATGGCATGATAAAATGTGACCTTTTCATGTACCTTAACAGAAAATAAAGAAGCAAGGGGTAGCAAGCATGAGACATCTGTTTATTGTGAATCCGACTGCGGGGGGCAGGGATCACACAGAGGAAGTCCGGGCAAAGATTGAAAGTGCCCTCATCCGGCGAAAAGCCCAGTTTGAAATATATGTTACCAAAGCTCCCATGGACGCGCCGGAGAAGATACGGCAGGAGGCGGAGACTGGTGAGCAGCTGCGCGTATACGCCTGCGGCGGCGACGGCACCTTTAATGAGTGTGTCTGCGGCGCGGCCCTGCGCCCAAATGTGGCGGTATGCCCTTTCCCCACCGGTACCGGGAACGACTTTTGCCGGATGTTCGGTGAAGAGAAGGATCTGTTCCGGGATATTGACGCGCTGCTGGACGGTTGGGAGACCCCCATTGACCTTATAGACTGCAACGGCCGCTACAGCGCCAATATCTGTTCGGTAGGCATTGACGCCCGTATTGGCACCAGTGTACATAAATACAGCAAGATCCCCGTTATCGGCGGCGCCACCGGATACGTTATATCAACCATAGTCAACGTGTTTCAAGGCATCTCCCGCAACATGCGCATACGCTGCGGCGATTTCAGTGTCAGCGGAAAGCAGTCTCTTGTCTGCGCCTGCAACGGCCGGTTTTACGGCGGAGGTTTTAACCCCAGTCTTGACGCCAGACCGGATGACGGTGTACTGGACTTCTTTGTTGTCAAGGAAGTTGGGCTTTTCACCCTTGCGCGGCTTATTGGCAAATATGCCGCCGGGTTGGGGGATAAAATTCCCGAATACATCACCCATCTGAGGGGTGATGAGATAGAAATAGCCTTCGACGAGGAGAATGTGGTAAATGTTGACGGCGAGTCACTTTTCACCGACAGAGTACACATGAAGCTCATTCCCCGTGCGCTGAATCTTATCGTCCCCAAAGGTCTCAGCTTCTTTGCGGGCGTTTCCCAGCGGAGCATGTCCCCAGCCGCCGAGCTTTGATTTTTTGCCGGGCAGGGTCATAAACTCGTAACAAAAAGTTTATAAATTTTTTCCCGTTTTTTTTAAACAGGGGCTTGAAAAAAATTTAAAGTGTGGTATTATAAGCACCGTTAGCACTCAGGAGTTTCGAGTGCTAACGGTGCTGAATCTTGTAAAACATTTATGGAGGTCTATCTGCTATGAAACTGGGACCATTGGCTGACAGATTCGTTCTGAACCAGAACGCGGCTGAAGAGCGCACCTCTTCCGGCATCTTCCTGACCGCATCCGCCCAGGAGAAGCCTGAGGTATATGAAGTCGTTGAAGTAGGCCCCGGTGGGATGGTTGACGGCAATGAGGTTGAGATGATAGTAAAAGCCGGGCAGAACGTCCTTGTAGGCAAATACAGCGGCAGCAAGGTGAAGCTGGACGAGGTTGAATATACTATCGTCCGTCAGTCCGATATTCTGGCTGTTATTGAGTAAGGAGGCACAAGAATTATGGCAAAACAGATTATTTATGGTGAAGACGCAAGAAAGGCCATTGAGCGCGGCGTAAACCAGCTTGCAAACACAGTTAAGATCACTCTGGGACCCAAGGGCCGCAACGTTGTGCTGGACAAGAAGTTCGGCACTCCCCTGATAACCAACGACGGCGTGACCATCGCCAAGGAGATCGAGCTTGAGGACGCCTTTGAAAATATGGGTGCACAGCTTATCAAGGAAGTCTCCACAAAGACCAACGATGTGGCCGGCGACGGCACCACCACCGCTACTGTTCTGGCTCAGGCCATGATAAACGAGGGCCTCAAGAATCTGGCCGCCGGCGCAAATCCCATGACCATGAAGCGCGGCA
>CAYFSB010000031.1:10443-10717 GCA_964345655.1 uncultured Oscillospiraceae bacterium | reverse complement strand
GATATAGCTGCGCACGCCCTGACGGCCAT
Source organism: uncultured Oscillospiraceae bacterium (assembly GCA_964345655.1). Taxonomy (GTDB): domain Bacteria; phylum Bacillota; class Clostridia; order Oscillospirales; family Oscillospiraceae; genus Limivicinus. The sequence goes on along the minus strand of CAYFSB010000031.1, from coordinate 10,688 downwards.
ACTCGTCGTCGTTTATGCCGCGGATACGGAGCACATCGTGGGGATTGAGTGCGCCGGAGGTGAGCTCCTGGCCTCTGTCCACATGGTCGCCGTTATGCACAAGAATGCCTGCGGCGTGGGCCACGGTGTACACGGCGGTGGCGCCCTCTGCCTCGTTTGTAAGGGTTATGGCATACATGACGCCCTTCTTTGCCTCTTCGATAGAGACAGTGCCAGATATCTCCGCAAGGATCGCCATTTTCTTG
>CAYFSB010000031.1:9676-10430 GCA_964345655.1 uncultured Oscillospiraceae bacterium | reverse complement strand
CGCCGGCTACGCCGCCGGTGTGGAAGGTACGCATTGTAAGCTGGGTGCCCGGCTCGCCGATGGACTGGGCAGCGATAACGCCCACAGCCTCTCCTGCGTTCACAGGCTTGCCTATGGCAAGGTTTATACCATAGCACTTGGCGCAGACACCGGTAACAGCCTCACATGTGAGAACGCTGCGGATATACGCCTTGTGTATGCCGCGGGACTCCAGAACTTCTGCATCCTCAGGCATAAGCATATGGTTGGTGTCAAAGATCAGCTCGCCTGTGGCGGGGTCTGTGATGGGCTTTGCGGGGAAGCGGCCGTGGATGGCGGTGCCAAAGTTCTCGACCACCTGACCTCTGTCGTACACAGCGGAGGCCCATACGCCCTCGGTGGTGCCGCAGTCCTCCTGGCGGATAATAACGTCCTGGCAGACGTCGACCATACGGCGGGTCAGATAGCCGGAGTCGGCAGTACGCAGAGCGGTATCAGCCATTCCCTTTCGGGCGCCTCTTGTAGAGATAAAGTACTCCAAAACGGACAGGCCCTCACGGAAGTTGGACTTGATGGGTATCTCAATGGTCTTTCCCGAGGTGTTTGCCATAAGTCCGCGCATACCGGCCAGCTGACGGATCTGGTTCATGGAGCCGCGGGCGCCGGAGTTTGCCATCATATAGATGGGGTTATATTCGTCCAGACAGTTCTGCAGAGCGTCGGTCACGTCTTTAGTGGTATTTTCCCACTCGGAGACGACCAGACGATAGCGCTC
>CAYFSB010000031.1:3733-9666 GCA_964345655.1 uncultured Oscillospiraceae bacterium | reverse complement strand
GTTGTCCTTCCGCTCTTTTTCCGTCAGGAAGCCGCGCTTATACTGGCGCTCGATGTTTATGACCTCCTGCTCGGTGGCCTTGATAAGCTCATACTTTGCGCTTGGCACAGTCATGTCCGCAACGGATATGGTGATTGCGCCCTTGGTAGAGTACTTATAGCCCATGGCCTTTATGCTGTCCAGCACCTCGGCAGAGATTGTAAAGCCGTATTTCTTGATGCAGCGGTCAATAATATCGCCAAGCTGCTTCTTGCCCACCTGGAAATCTATCTCAAAATCAAAGGCATGCTCAGGATCGCTGCGGTCGACATAGCCCAGATCCTTCGGGATAGGCTCATTATAGATGATGCGGCCGACGGTGGTGTCGATGACCTTCTTCACCTCCACTCCGTCCACAGTTTTGGTGACTCTCAGGCGGATAGGCGCGTGCAGCCCCACATCTCCCTCATTATAGGCCATTATAGCCTCGTTGGAGTCTCTGTAGATGAGCATGGATTTATAGGTGGCGGGTCTGGTGTGCTCATTTTTGGCCTTAATGTTTGCGGCGTATATCTCATCGCCGTCCACAATGGCTCCGGCGGTGAGTCCTGTGTCTCCCGGATCGTCCACTATGAGCTGCCCTGCGCCCTTTTCGGACTTGCCTATGCGCATCATGGTCAGGTAATAGGAACCCAAGATCATGTCCTGAGTAGGCACGGTAACAGGGTGTCCGTCCTGTGGACGCAGCAGGTTATTGGCGGAGAGCATGAGGATCCGGGCCTCGGCTTGGGCCTCGGCGGAAAGCGGCACATGGATTGCCATCTGGTCGCCGTCAAAGTCGGCGTTGTAAGCGGTGCAGACCAGCGGGTGCAGGCGCAGGGCGCGGCCCTCTACCAGGATAGGCTCAAAGGCCTGAATGCCCAGTCTGTGCAGCGTGGGGGCGCGGTTGAGGAGCACGGGGTGTTCCTTGATAACGTCCTCCAGCGCGTCCCAGATCTCTGTGCGCTGCTTATCCACCATCTTCTTGGCAGACTTGATGTTGTTTGCAACACCGTCCTCAACCAGCTTCTTCATGACGAAGGGGCGGAACAGCTCTATGGCCATCTCCTTGGGTACGCCGCACTGGTATATCTTAAGGTCTGGGCCAACAACGATAACGCTTCGGCCGGAGTAGTCCACGCGCTTGCCCAGCAGGTTCTGCCGGAAGCGGCCCTGTTTGCCCTTGAGCATGTCGCTGAGGGACTTGAGGGCGCGGGAGTTTGCACCGGTGACAGCTCTGCCGCGGCGGCCGTTGTCGATAAGGGCGTCCACGGCCTCCTGAAGCATGCGCTTCTCGTTGCGCACGATAATGTCGGGGGCGTTGAGCTGCTGCAGCCGTTTAAGGCGGTTGTTGCGGTTAATTACCCTGCGGTACAGGTCGTTCAGGTCTGAGGTGGCGAAGCGGCCGCCGTCCAGCTGTACCATTGGGCGAATCTCCGGCGGGATAACGGGGAGGACTTTGATTACCATCCACTCAGGGCGGTTGCCGCTCTGGCGGAATGCCTCCACCACCTCAAGGCGCTTTACCAGCTTTGCCTTCTTCTGGCCGCTGGCAGTTTTCAGTTCCTCGCGCAGCTCCACGGCCAGCTTGTCGCAGTCGATCTGCTGCAAAAGCTCCATTATGGCCTCGGCACCTATACCGGCCTTGAAATCATCCTCGTACTTCTCGCGCATGTCCCTATACTCACGCTCGGAGAGTATCTGGCACTTTTCCAGCGGCGTGAAGCCAGGACCTGTTCCAGCTTTCTGGGAGTCAGATCCAGCATAAGGCCCATGCGGCTGGGTATACCCTTGAAGTACCAGATATGGCTTACCGGGGCGGCCAGCTCAATGTGACCCATGCGCTCACGGCGAACCTTGCTCTTGGTAACTTCAACGCCGCAGCGATCGCAGATCTTGCCCTTGTAGCGGATCTTCTTATACTTGCCGCAGTGGCATTCCCAGTCCTTGGTGGGTCCAAAAATCCGTTCGCAGAACAGACCGTCGCGCTCAGGCTTAAGGGTTCTGTAATTTATGGTCTCCGGCTTTTTTACCTCGCCGTAGGACCAGCTCAGGATCATCTCAGGGGAGGCAATACCAATCTGAATAGCGTCAAACGGTGTGTAACTCATTACATATCCTCCTCGTTGTCATCATCGTTGTAGTTCATGTCGTTCAGATCAGCTCCCAGCTCATCCTCCGGCACGTCCTCTATGCTGTAGCCCTCGGCCTCTATCTCGCCGTCGTCGGCCTGATAGAACTCATCCTTCATGTCGGGGATGAAATCATCCTCGTCATCGTCCTTCAGCTCGATCTCATTGCCGTCCTTATCCAGAACGCGGATGTCCAGACACAGAGACTGGAGCTCCTTAACAAGGACCTTGAAGGATTCAGGTACGCCGGGCTGGGGAATATTATTGCCCTTGACAATGGCCTCATAGGTCTTTACTCGGCCGGCCACATCGTCGGATTTGACGGTGAGTATCTCCTGCAGGGTATAGGCCGCGCCGTAGGCCTCCAGCGCCCAGACTTCCATTTCACCAAAGCGCTGGCCGCCGAACTGGGCCTTGCCGCCCAGAGGCTGCTGAGTGACCAGGCTGTAGGGGCCGGTGGAGCGGGCGTGTATCTTATCATCCACCAGATGGTGGAGCTTGAGGAAGTAGACCCAGCCCACAGTGACGTCGTTGTCAAACTTCTCGCCTGTACGGCCGTCATACATGACGCTCTTGCCGTCCTCGCGCAGTCCCGCCTGACGGAGGGTATCGCGGATAGTGATCTCATTGGCGCCGTTGAAGATGGGGGTAGCCACCTTCCAGCCCAGAGCCTGGGCCGCATAGCCAAGGTGAACCTCAAGTACCTGTCCGATGTTCATACGAGAAGGCACGCCCAGGGGGTTCAGTACTATATCCAGCGGTGTGCCGTCGGGCAGGTAAGGCATATCCTCGCGGGGCAGAATGCGGGATACAACGCCCTTATTACCGTGGCGGCCGGCCATCTTGTCGCCCACGGAGATTTTGCGCTTCTGGGCTATATAGACTCTGACCACCTGGTTGACTCCGGGATTCATCTCGTCGCCGTTTTCTCGGGTAAAGACTTTCACGTCCACTATTATGCCGCTCTCGCCGTGGGGCACCTTAAGCGAGGTGTCGCGCACTTCGCGGGCTTTTTCACCGAAAATGGCCCGCAGCAGACGCTCTTCGGCAGTCAGATCAGTCTCTCCCTTGGGAGTGACCTTGCCCACCAGAATGTCACCAGCGGTGACTTCCGCGCCCACCATGATGATGCCGCGCTCGTCCAGATATTTCAGCGCGTCGTCGCCAACGCCGGGGATATCGCGGGTTATCTCTTCAGGTCCAAGCTTGGTATCGCGGGCGTCGCACTCGTACTCCTCAACGTGCAGAGAGGTGAACACGTCCTCCATGACCAGCCGCTCGTTGAGCAGGATAGCATCCTCGTAGTTGTAGCCTTCCCAGTTCATATAGCCCACAAGGATGTTCTTGCCGAGAGCTATCTCGCCCTGTGAGGTGTTGGGTCCGTCGGCCAGAACGTCGCCCTTGCTTATTCTGTCTCCGGCGGAGACAATGGGGCGCTGATTGATGCAGGTGCCCTGGTTGGAGCGGGCAAACTTTATAAGTTTGTAGTCCTTCGTCTCGCCTGAATCATATTTAGCTGTGATATATTTTGCGTCCACGCGGGTTATCACGCCGTCATCCTGGGCAATAACGCACACGCCGGAGTCCACGGCGCATTTGTGCTCAATGCCGGTGGCGACTATGGGCGCCTGAGTGGTCATGAGAGGCACGGCCTGACGCTGCATGTTTGCGCCCATCAGAGCACGGTTTGCATCGTCGTTTTCAAGGAAGGGGATCATGGCGGTGGCGATTGACACCATCATCATGGGGCTTACGTCAATAAAGTCCACATCCTCGCGGTTGACCTCTATTGTATCGTTGCGGTGACGGCAGGTCACACGCTTGTTGAGCAGGCAGCCGTTCTCGTCCACAGGCTCGGAGGCCTGCGCCACAATATACTGGTCCTCCACATCGGCAGTCATGTAGTCTACCTGCTCTGTAAGACGGCAGGTGCCCTTTTCGATCTTTCTGTAGGGGGCTACAAGGAAACCATACTCATTTGCTCTGGCATAGGAGGCCAGGTAGCTGATAAGTCCGATGTTGGGGCCTTCAGGAGTCTCTATGGGGCAGAGACGGCCGTAATGGCTGTAGTGCACGTCTCGCACGTCAAAGCTGGCGCGCTCTCTTGAAAGACCGCCGGGGCCCAGGGCGGACATACGCCGCTTATGGGTAAGCTCGGCCAGGGGGTTTGTCTGATCCATAAACTGGCTCAGCGGTGAGGAGCCGAAGAACTCCTTTATGGCCGCTGTGACAGGCCGGATATTTATAAGGCTCTGGGGGGTGACGCTATCCGGATCCTGCAAAGTCATGCGCTCGCGGATAACGCGCTCCATGCGGGAGAAGCCTATGCGGAACTGGTTTTGCAGCAGCTCGCCGACGCAGCGGACGCGGCGGTTTCCAAGATGGTCGATATCGTCGGCCTCACCTATACCGTGGGCAAGGCAGTTGAGATAGTTGACAGAGGCAAATATATCGTCAGCCACAATATGCTTGGGTATCAGTATCTCAATATTTTCGCGGATAGCGTCCTTTAAGGCCTCGCCCTGATACTGCTCGGTGAGCTGTTTCATTACGATGCCGCGGACCTTCTCCCTGACTCCCACTTCCGCAGGGTCAAAGTCTATATAGCGGGAGATATCCACCATACCGTTGGAGAATACGCGGACCTTTTTCCCGTCCACGTTCAGCCATACGTCAATTACTCCGGCATCAGATATGGCTCTGGCCTTGTCGCGGGTAATTATCTCGCCCGCATCGGCGATTATCTCGCCTGTAAAGGGATCTGCCACAGGTGCGGCCAGCTCGTAGCCTGAAATGCGGGAGCCTATGCCAAGCTTTTTATTGAATTTATAGCGGCCCACGCTTGAGATGTCGTAGCGGCGCTTATCAAAAAACAGGTTTGCCAGCAGGGTTTCCGCGCTGTCCACCGTCGGGGGGTCACCGGGGCGCAGCTTGCGGTATATCTCGATAAGGCACTCGTCACGGCTGGTGCAGGTGTCCTTATCAATGGTGTTGACAATGCGCTCGTCCTCGCCGAATATCTCCTCGATGCGCTCGTTGGTGACGGCGCCCACAAATGGGTCTGCCACACAGCTGAGCCATGTGGCGGGAGAATCCGCGCTGTATGCGCCCATTGCCTTGAGGAACCATGTGATGGGCAGCTTGCGGTTTTTATCTATACGGACATTGAAAACATCGTTTGCGTCGGTCTCGTACTCCAGCCAGGCGCCGTGATAGGGGATAACGGTGGCGGTGTAGATGTTGATCATAGACTTGTCCGTGGTTTTGTCAAAATACACGCAGGGGGAACGGACTATCTGGGATACGATGACACGCTCCGCACCATTGATCACAAAGGTGCCGCCGTCAGTCATAAGGGGGAAATCTCCCATGAAGATCTCCTGCTCCTTTATCTCCTCCGTCTCCTTGTTGCGCAGTCTCACGCGGACCTTCAAGGGAGCAGCGTATGTTGCGTCTCTGGCCTTGCACTCTTCCTCTGTATACTTGGGCTTCTCGTTCATGGAGTAGTCGATAAAGCTCAACTCCAGATTGCCGGAATAGTCCGTCACAGAGTCCACATCTTTAAAGACCTCCCGCAGTCCATTCTCAAGGAACCACTTGTAGGAGCTCTTCTGAATCTCCAGCAGATTCGGCATTTCCATGATCTCCTGGGTACGGGCAAAGCTCTTCCTCAGGGTTTTGCCGTAGAGAACATCTTTTGGCATTGGCGCACTCTCCTTATCATTTTTGCAAACACCCGGCTGAGTTGTTAAACAATTCAGTGCTGGCGTTGATTTTAAAAGG
>CAYFSB010000031.1:0-3723 GCA_964345655.1 uncultured Oscillospiraceae bacterium | reverse complement strand
GGTCTCGATGCTATAATAACGTCACTTGATAGTGGGGTAATGGGCCTCACTCCTTGCGAACATAGCGTATTATTCTACCATTGCATTTGGCCGAATGTCAAGGATTATTTTGTAAATATTATATCATTTTGGCGGGAGGGGGTGTTCCCCTGCCGTTTTTATTTTTTTCGGGAGGATCAATATGCGCTGGCTCCCTTCAATCATGCTGTGTCTTGAGTTTTTGTTTGCCCTATGGCTGCTGCGGCGGGAGGGCTATCTGGAAAAGCGCGGCTGGGCCGTCACGTCTCTGCTGCTGCTTTTTGCCGCCTTTGCAATACGGGCTGTATGCTTTAACTATGAGACGCTGGACTATCAGAACTTTCTCAGACGCTGGGTAGATTTCTTCCGTGAAAACGGCGGCTTTGGGGCGCTGGGAAAGCCGGTAGGAAACTACAATATTCCCTATTTGTATTTTCTGGCCCTGTTTTCCTATGACGGTGGAAATGACCTGTACTATATAAAGCTGTTGAGTGTGTTTTTCGATGTAGTGCTGGCCTATGCGTCCATGAAGCTTGTCTCCCGGTTTACAGCAAACCGCTTTGCCAGGCTGGGAAGCTTTTTCGCGATACTGTTTCTGCCCACGGTGATACTCAACGGTGCGCTCTGGGGTCAGTGCGACAGCATATATGTGGCTCTCGCCCTGCTGGGGATATATCTGGCGCTGGATGACAGGCCGGTTTTATCCATGGTGTGCATGGCGCTGAGCTTTGGCTTTAAGCTTCAGGCGGTATTCATTATGCCGGTGTACGCGGTACTGTGGATGTATGGAAAATTCAACTGGAAACATTTTTTAGTGTTTCCGCTTACCTATGTATTGCTGGTGCTGCCGGCGGTTCTGTTTGGCAGGCCTTTTATGGAGACGCTGACCCTGTATTTCAGCCAGGCCGGCAGCATAGGAGACGGGCTCAACTATAACTCCCCTTCTGTGTTTGCTGTCTTCCGCGATGTGCAGAATACTGCGCTTGCCTCGAAGTTGGGTGTTTTCGCGGCCTTTGCGCTGGTGCTGGCGCTTTTGGCTTTTGCCTTTGCAAAGCGCGCAGAGCTCAGCGACAGAGCCGTTTTGGGCGTGGCGCTGCTATTTGCCATAGGCATCCCCTTTCTTCTGCCCCATATGCACGAGCGGTATTTCTTTGCCGCGGATATTCTTACGGTGATTCTGGCATTCTCCGCGGCGCTGCAGTTCTCCCCCGCCGCGCTTCTGGTGCAGTTTGCCTCCCTGCTTGGCTATTACGCATATCTGAAAATGCGCTACCTTTTGCCCATGCGGTATGGCTCCGCCGCGCTTATTATGGCCTTTGCAATTTCGCTCATATACTTCATTTTGGGTTTTGTTGGAAAAAATATTAAGAACTATGAAAATGAGCCTTGACAAATAGACATAATCTGCTATAATCACTTATGCCTTAAATGTGGCACGCCTTATTGGTGCAAGCAGTTTTAAATGGAACTGAAGCACCGGCGAGACGCGAGAGTGCTGGAACAGGTAGACAGGCACGTTTGAGGGGCGTGTGTCAACTGACGTGGGAGTTCAAGTCTCCTCTCTCGCACCATTAATCCTGAACGCGTTGCGTTCAGGATTTTCCTTTAGGCCATTATTTTGTCAAAAATTTCGTCTCTGGCGAAATTTTATGACCTCCGGCGGAATTTGCAGATCCGCCGGAGGTCATTTTTTAGCTTTGCTGTCAAATACCCAGCAGCTTATAGCACAGGCACCAGCCAAAGAGCGTAACACAGCACGCTGCGCTGGTGACAGCCACAAGCTCTCCCGCCAGATCCGAATCTCCGCCCATCTGCTGAACCATTGTAAACGAATTTATAGCCGCAGAGGAGCCGAAAACTCCGATCAGCGCCGCAAACTCCACCCCGCGAAAGCCTGCAAAATAGGCCGCCGACAATGCCAATGCCGGGACTATCACAAGCCTTATCAGGGATGTGACCGCTATAGGCCCTGCGTATTTTTTAAAGCCTTTGAATTCCAGAAATGCGCCCAGAGAAAAAAGTATCACAGGGCTCACGGCGCCCGCCATGCTTTTTGAGACAGAGGCCAGAGCCGTGGGCATGGTCAGGCCGGATAATTTGAAAAGTATACCCGCCGCGGTACCCAGCACCAGCGGGTTCAGCGCCACCTGGGCGGCGATCTTGCCAACGCCCAGTTTGCCTTTCCCAAAGATGCTCAGGCAAATCACAGCAAGGACGTTGAACGTGGGGACGACAGTAGCCATCAGCACGACCGCCTGTGATATATCGGCTCCTCCGGCCAGAGACTCCACGATCGGGAAACCCATGATCACATAGTTTGACCTGAAGATGTCCTGTGCTATGACCGGCCGGATATTATTGTCTTTGGTATATAGTGCGGTGAAGGCAATTCCGGCAAAGAACAGCAATATAACCGTGCCCACCGCGAAAGCGTTGAGCTTCAGATCTATGGCGCTTTCAAGGTCGGACGCATAAATGTTTTCAAACATCAGGAAAGGCATAAATGCGTTAAACAGTATTCTGTTTATGCGTGTGACGTCATCGCGCTTTATAAGTCCGTTTTTCTTTGCAATATAACCGATAGCCATCGGGATAAGTATCGGCAGGACAGCATTCAGACATGCGAGGAAATCTTTCAGACCAACACCCTCTTCAATGCAGCAGCATGTGAACACAACGAAAATAGAGTATATACCGATTTGCGAAAATGTTCAATGCCGTCCTTTTCCGGGCGGCATTGAACTACTTACGGTTAATGAATATGTTCTTTTATCCAATCGCAGACTAAATCCGCTATCTGACGGCTATTGTCTTCGACTATAAGCGCATGGGTGTTTCCATAAATGCCGTGCTCCGGCAGGTGCAGCCATGTGCTGTCTCCGCCCAATTCCAAAAGCTTTTTATGAAGATTGCGCATTGTTCCCTCATAGGCAAATTCACCAGCCCATGTATAGTCGCTGCTGCAATACTCTTTTCCAAGGAAATCTCCATATACAAAAAGGAACGGAATATTTTTCAGGCAGGAAACATCCGAGACGTTTACGTCAAATGTAGACGAGCTCTCAACCAGTATTACACCCTTCACATTTTTATAATGTTCAATCAAGCACAAGTTATCCCCAGTTCTTTGCCCGTTCTACACCGTCTCTCACAGTTGTGGATCTTAAAGTAGCCAAAATATCCCAGCGCGCGGTAAGGCTTGCAATCGACCTTGCAACCCAAAGGCTGACCGAGCCTGTAAACGTGGTCATATCCCCGGAGCTTATATACAGGGAATCCTCATCCATACCCTCTCATGAACAAATTCAGAAGCTCAGAGAATACAAGCGGTATTTCGTTAAACCTGAAACTTTGCAGCGCTGAATTCCCGCGTTTGCTGCTTTTTTGTCCTCCATGGCGCTTCCCATAAAAAATGGCCGCGGTCTGGCCGTGAATTATGTCGAGCAGCTCTTAAACAAAAAGAAAAATTATGAATAAAATCTAACAATCAGATATTTACTTTTATTTGCATCATGGTATAATTAACCAAAGTGTATGTTTATTCATACGGTTTTATTGGTTTTCTATACAGCGGCTTTTTTGCTCTGTAAATATCGGTTGATGGCGTTTTTTTGAGGGCAAAGTCATCTCCGTATTATAATTAACGATCAGAAAGGAAGAATCACATGGACGAGAAGTACAACGCACTATTTACTCCATGGAAGG
>CAYFSB010000030.1:9316-10764 GCA_964345655.1 uncultured Oscillospiraceae bacterium | reverse complement strand
GCGGATGTGAGAAATTATGTGGCGCAGATGGCCCAGGAGCTGTTCGACATCGGCTTTGACGAGGTGGTGCTGGCGGATCTGATGCACCCGGTCATAGAGCAGACCGAAAATGAGGATAATCAGATCACTATCCAATACACCCGCGAGATGTCCACTACGCCGGGCCCGGTAAACGCCATATGCGGCTTCGCGGTGAATGTGGCGGAGCAGCTCAGCGACAGGAGCGGGCTATTGTCGGTATACTGCAACAGCGCGGCATCTCTTGTCCGCGCCGACACCGGCAACGGTCAGGACGCGGCGCTGTTTATGAAGCTGTTCGACAGGGTGTATTACCCGACGGACAAATATGCCTACTCATACAATGTGGACGATATAAAGAACAATGTGGAGATAGGCAACGTATATGACAGGCTTGTGCCGGTGGTCCAGAACTACCTGCCCGAAAATACCTCGTGGGTACTCGTAGACGTGGCGGAGGAAGAGGAGTAATTTGCCCCCCTGTGGTAAGCGCCCATATGACACCGCTTTACGCCCCATGATCGGGGCGGGATAAAAAAGCCGTCATCCTCAAGACTGAGGATGACGGCTTTTTAAAGCTTGATGCAGCTCTTTATATGCTGAGCGGTCTTACTTTGTGCCGAAGATACGGTCGCCCGCGTCGCCAAGACCGGGGACGATATAGCCGTGGTCGTTCAGATGGCTGTCCAGAGCCGCCACAAAGATATCCACATCAGGATGGTCCTCCTGGAGACGCTTCACGCCCTCAGGTGCGCCGATAATGCTCATAAGCTTAATGTGCTGTACGCCCACCTCTTTGAGGAAGGTGATAGCGGCAGAGGCAGAGCCGCCGGTGGCCAGCATGGGGTCTACTACGATGACGTCCCGCTCTTTTATGTCGGGCGGCATTTTAAAGTAGTACTTTACAGGCTCCAAAGTCTGAGGGTCACGGAACAGACCGATGTGCCCTACCTTCACGTTGGGCATCATACTGACCATGCCGTCCACCATACCAAGGCCGGCGCGGAGGATTGGCACCACCGCCAGCTTTTTGCCGGAAATGCGGTGGCATTTGGCCATAGCCACAGGTGTTTCGATTTCAACCTCCTCAAGAGGAAGATCACGGGTAGCCTCATAGCACATCAGCATTGCGATCTCGGATATCAGCTCGCGAAATTCCTTGACGCTGGTGTTCTTATCGCGCAGAATGGACAGCTTGTGCTGGATAAGGGGATGGTCGAATACGCATACTTTGCTCATGTTCTCGTTCTCCTTTTGTTTTTATTGCGCCGCGCCTGTATATCTGCTTTGGCGGGACAATAAGGTTTGATTTGTGCACTGCCCCGCCGGTTTTGCCCGGCAAAGGCATATTATCCAAATAGCCAAAGGCTATTTATGATCTGTTTAACCGCTCCTGCCGCTCGCGCTCCGCCTGAGAGAGCCGCAGATAC
>CAYFSB010000030.1:264-9306 GCA_964345655.1 uncultured Oscillospiraceae bacterium | reverse complement strand
TACACCGGAAGGAGAGCGTCGGCACTGCCCGGCGTCTTGCCTCTGGCGGCCATAGCCACGCCCCAGGCACTCTGCCAGCGGAGATTCTCCGGCGCCATGCGGAAGGGCAGCCCCTTTTCCGCCAGGAAAGCCCCGGTCATGGCGGCTCCATCGCCCACAAGAAACACCGGAGCATCCAGCGCCTTCAGCTCCTTTGACAGCTCCTCAAGGGAGACTGGTCTGTCCTCGCAGAGCCTGACCGGCTCCTCGCCGCGTATTTCAAACAGGGCGTTATATACCTGGGCGCGCCTGGCGTCCATCACCGGACAGATATAGCCGCCGGCGGCCAGACCGTGCCAGGCCATAGCCTCCAGCGTGGATACGCCCACACAGGGCTTATCCCCGGCCCAGGCCAGACCTTTTACCGCAGACACGCCTATCCGTATTCCCGTAAAGGAACCGGGGCCGTGCGCCACCGCTATCAGGTCCACATCGCTGAGACTGATCTCCGCGTTTTTAAGCATGTCCTCCGCCATGGGCAGCAGTGTGCGGCTGTGGGTCAGCGCGCTGCACTGGCTGTATTGTGAGATGAGGCTGCCGTCTCTGCACAGAGCCACGGACGCGGCTTTGGCAGAGGATTCAAAGGCCAATATCAGCATTTGACCGCCTCCTCAATGGTGATTTTGCGCCGGGTATCATCCAGCTTCTCGATACGTACTACGATCTCGTCGCCAAAAAAGGCGTCCCGCACATTTTCACTCCACTCCACGGCACATACCGCGCCGCGGCTGAGATAATCCTCCCAGCCTATCTCAAACAGCTCATCGGCGCTTGAGAGACGGTACATATCGAAATGGATGAGTTCACGGTCGCCCAAATACTCGTTTACAATTGTAAAGGTTGGACTGGACACGCGGCACTCAAGCCCCATGCCCTTTGCCATGCCCCGGACAAATGCGGTCTTCCCGGCACCCAGATCGCCATACATGGCGACCACAGTACCGCCTTTCAGCTCCCTGGCAAAGCTCTGGCCAAGAAGCTCGGTCTCCTGTTCACTTTTGGTAATATATGTCGGCATCGCTTTCTCCAGCAGTCAGAATTTACACTTTGGCTATTATAACACCGTTTATGCCGTTGCGTAAAGAGCAATTATGTGATAAAATGCGGTTCGTATGAGCATTGATATTTGGTGATATCTCAGTCCCTTTACGGAAAGGACGGTGTGGCTGTATAAAAAAAATTAAACCATATGTAAAACAATTTGTGCAGCGGGCGGACATGTTCCTCCTGATTATGTGTATGATATGCGCGATTTTCGGTATAGTCATGGTACACGTGGTCACAACAGGTATGGCGGCAGGGGGCGCACTCTCAAACCCCAGCAAATATGTCATCGTTCAGGTCTTCTCCATGTTCCTGGGCATCGCCGCTTTTGTGCTGCTGACTATAATTGACGCGGACCTGCTGGCCGACCAGTGGAAATGGCTCTGTATCATCAACGTACTGCTGCTGGTGGCACTGGTGATTTTCGGCCAGGACGACGGCACAGGCAACAAGAGCTGGATACGCTTTGCCGGTATAGGCATTCAGCCCTCAGAGGTAATAAAAGTTATATATATTATTATCGCCGCAAAGCAGATGAGCTATTTAAAGGAGTTCAAGGATATAAACTCCTTCATGTCCGTGGCGCAGATGGCGGGCCATTTTATCATCGTGTTCGGCATGATAGTGGTCGTCTCCTCCGACCTGGGCAGCGCCGCGATCATATTGTGCATATTTTTGACCATGTTCTTTGCCCTGGGAGTGAGACTATATTGGTTTGCCGCGGGAGGCGCCGCCGTCGCCGCTGCAATACCGCTGCTGTGGAACTATTTTTTGAAGGATTATCAAAAGCTCCGCCTTGTGGCCCCCTATGATTCGTCGGTTGACCCCGACGGTTACGGCATAACGTGGCAGACCACACAGAGCAAGATCACCCTGGCCTCCGGCCGGGTGTCAGGCGTTGAGGCGGACCACACGGCCTCGGTTTTTACCGGGAAGCACACGGACTTTATTTTTTCCTGCGTGGGCGAGACGCTGGGCATTGTGGGCTGCCTTGCGGTGATAGTGCTGCTGACGATAATTATTATCCACTGCATCAGGGTGGGCATCCATTCTGGCAGAACCTTTGATATGCTGCTGTGTGTGGGCGTGGGCGCGGCTGTGGCCTTCCAGACCTTTATCAATATCGGCATGTGCATCGGCATTACGCCGGTTATCGGCATTACGCTGCCGTTTTTCAGCTATGGAGGCTCGTCTATGATGACGATGTTTGCGGCCATGGGCCTGGTTTCAGGCGTGAAATACAAGCCGAAGCCGCAGCTTTTCTCAATGATGTATTAAAAAAATCCACCCGGTTTCTGCCGGGTGAATTTTTATAGCTATATCAGCTCTCCCAGGGGGGATTACCCCGCCATGAACCGTCGTTGCTGTCGTTGGGGGCAGAGGAGGACTGCTGCGCGCCCTGGCCGCAGAGGGCGATATAGTACAGAGCGTAGGTGGTGTTTATATAAGGCAGGGTCCAGATCCGAACCACATAACCCAGATAGGGGATGGAGGACAGGATCAACCAGCCGATAAAAGAGAGATCCAGCACAAACATCTCCCATTTATGGCCTGCCATCATGCGCTTGCTCTCCTTGATACACTGGGAAATGGACATCTCAGGATGATCGATCATCAGGTAAATGGCCATGCGGTATCTGTATGCGGCGATGATGCCGGGGACGAACAGCAGCAGGGACCAGAGGGTGATAAAGATCCACTCCAGAAGGTTCAGGAGGATTATACGCCAGAACATGCCGAAGCCGTCCAGAATATTGCCGAAGCAGGCGCCGGTATTGCGGATGGTGTTGAGCAGGAAGATGATAAAGCCCACGGAGATTATCTTCATGACTATCTGCATGGCAAGGTCGATCAGATAGCTGGCGGCGGAGGGGGAATAGGACTCAAGAAATTGCAGGGCATAGTCATAGTTCCCGTTTTCCACATGCTGCAGGTACTGAGACAGCTCGTCCTGGGTGTGCTGAAAACCCAGCAGCTTGGCGGAGAGGAAAGTGACGAGTATGGTTAGTGCCAGAACGATCATACCGGAATAAATGGCTTTGGGGTTGGAACTGCGGATAACATTCTGCGCCTGAGCCTTAAGCGCCGGTCTGTTTAGCTTCATGATAAAACTCCTTATGTACGCGTTTGTGCGTCTTTAATTCTTATACTCAATATAACATCGGCGCCTTGTGATGTAAAGCAAAATTTGGCTGGAAAATGGAAAAAACCCTTGACAAGACAGAGCGCGGATGCTATTATAATCAAGCATTCCAGAGATGCGCGAGTGGTGGAATTGGCAGACTCGCTAGATTCAGGTTCTAGTGCTCACTCCGGGCGTGCGGGTTCAAGTCCCGCCTCGCGCACCATTGAAAACCCTGTAGTTGCAACGACTACAGGGTTTTCGCTGCATTTTTAGCCTTGTTTTTAGCCTTACGCGGTTTAATTTTTGTTAACGCTTATCAACGCTATATAACCGAAAAAATATAACTTTGCATGCGATTGGCGCTTTCGGTTTTCATCTGCGCCGTGACATGTGCATATACGTCTAAAGTAAAGGCCGCCGTATGGTGGCCTAAATTTTCTTGGACGGTTTTTATATCGTCCCCACTCCGCAGCGCGGTGACAGCATAGGAATGCCGGAGATCGTGGAAGCGGGCATTGGGACAGTCTATCTGTGCTGCCAGTTTCTTGAAGTGAAGATAGACTGTTTGAGCGGATAGGTTGCCGCCGAGTTCGTTGGTAAAGACCAGCCTACCCGGATTACTCCAAGCTTGTCCGGCATCTGCTTTCCACTCGTTCTGACGTTCCTGCTGCCTTTTAAGTACATACATCACATAGGGGGCTGGGGTAAGATATCTGCTCTTGCCATTTTTTGTAGGCAGGAATTGATATTCACCCTTTGCCTTTCGCTCCCTCTGGAGCTGCTTATTAATGGTAATCATACCGCGGCGAAAATCCACACAGTCCCAAGTCAAGCCTAAGACCTCGCCTTCGCGAAGGCCGGTGAACAGGGTGACGATATACACACCTTCATAGCGGTGGCCTTGGCAAACCTTGACGAAGTCTTTGATTGCTTCATCATCTAATGGCTGAATGTCCTTGCGTACTACTTTTGGGAGCTTACAGGCAGTGTCGGGGTTAACGCGAATATACCCAAGCTCCTGCGCCTGCTGAAGGGCTCTATGGAGAACACCGTTGATGTTGCGAATAGTTTTGGCATTCAGCACGGGCTGATCCATCGGACGGTTCATCAAGCTATTTAGAAACTTCTGTAGGTTCTCAGTTTTCAAATCTTCCAGCTTCAACGCTCCGAGGCCGGGCTTAAGGTAAATTCTTACCGTTGTGCTATAGCTGTCTTTTGTCCGGGGCTTGACATGAGCCAGATATTCATCTATCCAAGTGTCCAGCCACTCACCTAAGGACATTTTGCACGGCTCAATATATGTACCTTGATCCAGCTCTGCTGTCAACTGCTTGAGTTTTTGGCTGACCTCTTTTTGCGTTTTTCCGGTGATTGAGCGCTGAACCTGCTTGCCGGTTCCGGGATCGAATCCTGCTGTGTAGCGGGCTTGCCAATAGGTATATTCTTTACCCTTTATTACATGGGTGACTTTTCTGATATTGCCAGCCCCGTTCGGATTTCTGGCCATTCTCTGAGTGCGCGGCATTTTTACTCCTTTCACCACGCAAAATGTTGCTGTGAATACCTCACAGCTCACATATTACATTCTGCGGGGCAATCCGTCAATCTTATCAACCTTGGACAAAAGCGATGACAGCATCCTTTGTGATACGTATCTGACGCCCTATGCGAATACTTTTGATTCGTCCCGATCTGACAAGCTCGTAGGCGGAGTTCTTACCGATGCTCAGAACCTTCATCAAATCCTCGATGGTTAAAACTATGGGTAGACTATCGTAGCTTATATTATTCATCATAAACCTCACATTTCTGTGTATGTAAATTAATTATAGTTTGGCCCGTATTTGACACAACTTCCCCGGGAGTGGGCGGTCAGCTAAACTGCGTTTGGCAACGCACTCCGGGACTTTCACCCCTCCGAGGATCTCTCCGAGCTGCTCCCTTTGCGTGAGGCTGAGGCTGAGCAGGGGTACCATTGTAGGCAGATAAGTCATTGCGAAACAGCCTGCCAAGGCTGCTTTGGGATGGGCTGAACCGCTATGCACCTTTTGCCGTTTGATGCAGATTGTCTGCACAGGTGGTCTTGGCGTACCCTCCGAATCGCTCGTTCTTCTGCTGATGTTATCTAGCTGCCGGATATTCAGTTGTTTATGAGAAACAGAGAAGGAAAAAGCCCCCTCACTATTAAGCCGAGTTCGTGAGGGGGCTACAACCATAAATTTACTTATTAATTAAACGGCGCAGTTTTTCTATAATCCGCTCCTTCCTCTTGCTGACTGCTTGCTGCGAGATGCCAAGCATTTTTCCGACTTCATCTTCTGTAGCTTCATCATAGAAGATTGCATGAATCAAGTCCTGCTCGGGCGGCGTGAGCAGCGCAATGCACCGGCGCAGCTCCTTAGACATAATCTCCGCGATTTCTTGTTCCTCAACACTGGGAGTATCACGATCCGGCATCATAGCCTCACCCGATGCTTCACTTGTATCCAGCGCGTTGTACGACACAACGCCATTCCTCGCATCTTTTTCAATTAGCGTTTTTAGCTGACGATCTATGTAGTGATACTCGGTATATAGCTCCTTCGATACTTCGATGAGTAGCCCATGCATTCTTATGTAGTACTTTTTCTTATCTGCCATTTGACAGTCCTCCGTATTTTGAAATTTTGATAAGACAAAATCTCAAAACCGGAGGAGAACGACAGCGGGGCGGCGTTATATTGATTTTTGTGTCTACGCAGAGAATTAGCCAGTATTTCGAGCCTTGAAAAACAGCGTTTTCTGTACAGGCAATTTGAACTACAATACGCATAATTCGCCTTGCTATGTGAGTGAAACCCACAAAGCTATTTTATGGATAAAAAAGCAGCCACAACGTTATAAACCGTTGTGGCTGCAAGTTGCAAATATAGAAGATGTCGGCGTAGATTTGCACCCCAAGCCGACGTGGCTTTACTGTTTTGTTTACTCAAATATGAATACAGGGTTGCGTCAACGCTTTAACCGTATTGCTCTGATAGATAAATACTTACACGAGATTGAATATTTTCCGCGACTTCCTCTGCCGTTTTATCTCCAGCATAGTAAGCCGCTCCAACGTCCATAATAATTTCGAGTATTGCATCGTCACCGCCATATGACCGGTCAACCTGCTCTATCAAGCATTTTAGCTGTTGCTTCATTTCCTCATCTATTTCAGCGGACTCTATAGGAACCATTTGATTTTCATAGGCAGCCATGAGAGTGTAAGTCTTGTACTCCAAGTTTGAAGACTCTTCAATGTAATCATCAAGCAAATCGAACCGAATTGGAATTCCATATAGCTGAGAATCACAATTCAAAAGGAACTTAAAGAATTGCCACACGCCCTCTTTGCAATTGCTTGACGAAGACATACCTACACCGAAAAAAGTGTATACAGCAAGCCCTGCATTTTTATCTGCCGGGAAGGGCAAGTATTGAATATCGCTTCCAAATACGCCCTCATTTAAGGCAAGAGCAAGCATGTTAACCATGTTGTCATACATGAAAAATTGCTCTCCCATAAACGCCCTGCCATCTGGTGTTGACCCATCTGCATTTTCACTATTCGGCGGAAAATCAGAAGAAAGAATCATCAGCTCTACAAAATCGTCGCTATTGAAACAGCATTTTAGGGTTTCAGTGTCTATTAACCAGTCACTGCCATATGTCAGAACATACTCCCAAAACGCGAGCCTATCAAACTCCGGCCCAAAAAGGGCAGTACTACCATATTCCGAAAGGAGGACTTCCAGTTTCTCAACTGACCAGCCGTTCAAAGAATCAACAATGTGTTTATTCGTAAATAACGCATTTACTCCAAATCTGGGAACTAATACATAGGCTCCGCCGTTGTATTCCAGCGCCTTTGCCACATTCGGTATGAGGCTATCGTAAGAAATTTCAGAATCAGATTCATAAAACGGCTTTAGATCTTGCAGTTTTCCATTCGCTGCAAGCTGATCTGCATGGAAATAACTCAAATCATATATATCCGGCGTATTGCCTGACATAATATCCGCATTCATACGCACTAATCCCAATTCTTCTGTTCCGTTCTCATCGTATGAAGCGTAATCCACGATGTTTATCAAATAACGGCCATTGGTTCCATTAAACTCCGCAATAGCACTTGATAGTAAAGGATTTATATTATATGCCGCAACGGTGAGAATTTGGGTATCCTCAACATCGCTGAAGGACCAAATTGCCGGTTTTCCATCATAAAAAGAAAAATATCTTCCTTCATCTATCTGGAGAAAACAAAATGAATCAATTCCACTTAAAAAAGCATCCGCCAAAACAGTTCGTTCGTCTCTTTGGAAATTTAACTGATATATAGTATTTGAAGATTCGACGAGGAGGACACTTTCATTGACATCTAAATACTTTGTGTAATTGTTAGCAAGCCAATAGCTATCAACAACGTTTAACTTAGTGTCATATTCAGTGATTTTAACACTTCCTTCTGCATAGGAAGCATCTTTACTGTTTCCATAAGAATTGATAAGCAAAAAAGTATTCTCTGTGTTAACCAAAACATCCATAGCACCTGAATAATTACCCAAGTTTTTTACCAGTTGCCCACGCTTATCGATTGCAAATAATTGTGTGGTTGTCTGGATGAGCCATGAGTTATCCATAAGTGTTATGCCAATTGCAATATCCTCATCAAATAATGTGGTTTTCACTTCAACTGGATCAAGAATCGCGCCCATTGCGTTTACCTCAGTTACAAAGATGGTACCATCCTCGGCAGTAGCCATAACTGCAAAACCACCATCGTGCAGCCCTGATATATCTATAGTTCCACGGTCTGGAAGACCGGCAAAACGACTGACTTCAAGCGTTGCACAACTATACTTGTAATATGTTGCATTCCGTTCTTTGTCCCAGCCGCACATGATAATATCGTCCCCAGACAATACTGCTTTTGCAATTTTCACATCAGCGTCAGGCAATGAGATGTTTTCATGTATCATGTAAGTGCTGCTGTTCCCTACTGTATTATTAGAAACTGTTTGCTTTACAGTTGGTTTCACGGCGGCAGCTTCTACGTCACACGCGCAAAGGGAAAACGCTAGTGCGATCAGCATAAGAAGAGAAGTCAGTCGTTTCATTTTAATCACCTACTTGCATTTTGCGTAAAGCCTGACTTAACCGTAATAATTGAGCATATAGATAAACTTTGTCCATGTGTTGGGACCTACAACTCCGTCGGCTGATAAGCCGGTATAAGACTGGAATGACCTTACAGCACTTCTTGTATTGGTTCCCCATAGCCCATCAATAAAGCCGGGGTAACAACTTAATGTATCTCCATAGGACAAACTAGTTCTATTCAGGGCATCGAGGGAACTCTGAACGCCTTCGACATAATAGGAATTATTGCTATAACCATCTCCAATGTATGTCCCATGAGGAATTTTGTAAATTGTGCCGCCTCTAGCATCAAGATAGTAGTTGGTTCCACTATCATATGAGGTGATGGGGCCTCTCGCTATAGGATTAGCGGCGTGTGCATTTATTGCGAGGCCGGATACGAGAACAAAAATCAAAGCAATTGAGAATAACATCCTTATTGATTTTTTAATTAATCTTTCTCCTTCTTATTGTTTATTGAAACGTGCAACTATCCTCAAATGCACATCGGACTCACCTCCGCAAAATTTTTATCTGATCAAAATTAAATTACAAAAATTCTTAAAAATTAGCTTTAGGTTGGTTTTTATTTTGGGTATGCAACTCAACTTTGCTCAGACAAAAATATACTAACACGGCTTTGAATCTGCCTAACAGCTTTATCTACACTT
>CAYFSB010000030.1:0-254 GCA_964345655.1 uncultured Oscillospiraceae bacterium | reverse complement strand
CTTTTTTGCACGGCGAAATAAGCATCTGCTTCCGCTCTAATGATATTAAGTAACGAATCATCAGCGTAGACAAGCTTTGTTGTGTTATAAACTTGTTCACGAACCATTTGAGCATCTCTCTCGTTAAAACCATTTGTATCAGTTAGCGAGTCAGAACGAATAAATAGTGAGGTTTCTAACGCTTTTTCAAAGTTTGCCTTGAGCACCGGTATACCGTAAGCAATGTCAAAATAGGTTTCTTTTACCATGAGGGT
>CAYFSB010000029.1:10661-11136 GCA_964345655.1 uncultured Oscillospiraceae bacterium | reverse complement strand
GACCACAGGAGCAGCCTCAGACACCGCTTTACTCGGAGTCTCGGCAGCCTTGGAATTCTCCTTTTGTGCATCGAGGGGCTTCATTGTGGGGAACAAAATAACGTCTCTTATGGAGCTGCAGCCTGTCAGGAGCATGACGCAGCGGTCGATACCGATGCCGAGGCCGCCGGTTGGGGGCATGCCGTATTCCAGCGCGTTAATGAAGTCGTCATCCATCATGCCCGCCTCTTCATCGCCGCCGGCGCGCATCTCCACCTGCTTCTGAAAACGCTGCTTCTGGTCTATGGGGTCATTAAGCTCTGAGAAGGCGTTGCCCATCTCGCTGCAGCAGATAAACAGCTCAAACCGCTCAGTAAGTCTGGGGTATTTGGGGCTGCGCTTTGCAAGCGGCGACACATCCACAGGGTGCATGGTGATAAAGGTGGGCTGGATCAGCTTATCTTCTACAAATTCCTCGAACAGCTCGATAAGCACT
>CAYFSB010000029.1:9133-10651 GCA_964345655.1 uncultured Oscillospiraceae bacterium | reverse complement strand
CTTCTGGTCAAAGCACTCATACAGCGCATGACCCCAGGTCGGCTCGACCTTTGCCATGTCAACACCGAGAGATTTGGCAGTTTTTACCGCCTCCTCGTCGCTGTCTATGGTCATAAAGTCCATGCCCAGATATTCCTGCACTGCCTCCGCCATCGTCATCCGCCGGAAGCCCGGCGCAAGACTGATTTCGTAGCCCTGCCACTGCACATCATAGGTACCAAGGATATCCCTTGCCGCGCCTGAAAGCAGCGCCTCAAAGAGATCCATCATATCGTTGAAGTCCGCATATGACTCATACAGCTCAACCGTTGTAAACTCAGGGTTGTGCTTTGTGTCCATGCCCTCGTTGCGGAAAATGCGGCCTATCTCGTATACGCGCTCTATGCCGCCCACTATGAGGCGCTTCAGATTAAGCTCTGTGGCTATACGCAGATACATATCTATGTCCAGCGTATTGTGGTGGGTGATAAAAGGTCTCGCCGTGGCGCCGCCCGATATGGTATTCAATACGGGAGTCTCCACCTCCATATAGCCCCGCCCGTCCAGAAAGCTTCTCACATAGCTTATGAACCGGGAGCGGATAATGAAGTTCTTGCGGCTGTCATCGTTCACCATAAGATCCACATAGCGCTGGCGGTACTTAAGCTCAGTACTGGTCATGCCATGAAACTTTTCCGGCAGCGGACGAAGAGACTTGGCCAGCAGCACCACGCTCTGGACATGTACCGAGATCTCCTCGGTCTTTGTCTTGAAAATATAGCCGCTGACACCCACTATGTCGCCGATATCATACTTGCGGAAGTCCAAAAACTCCTGCTCGCTCACGGCGTCAGAGCGGATATAAAGCTGGATCTGACCTTTATCATCCTTAATATGGCAGAATATGGCCTTTCCCATACCCCGTTTGGACATGATACGCCCCGCCACGGAAACGGTTTTGTTTTCAAAAGTGGCAAAATCGTCTTTTATCTCCGTGGACCATGCGCCTCTGACAAATCTTGTCTGATGGAAAGGGTCCCGCCCCTCCTGCTGCAATGCCGCCAGCTTATCACGGCGCACCTGCAATATCTCAGACAGCTCCTGCTCCTCACCGGGTTGGTTGTTGATTACTTCGCTCATACTCTACCCCTTACATCTTACTTGTTTTCTACGGATATTATTTCAAACTTCAGCTCGCCCGCCGGGGCGTTGATAACCACCACGTCTCCGGCCTTGTGCCCTCTGAGTCCCTGACCAACAGGCGAGTCGTCCGAGATGCGGCCCTCTCTGGGGTTTGCCTCCTGAGAGCCCACTATCTCATAGGTCTCCTCAAAATTGTCGCCAATATCGCGCACTTTTACAACGCTTCCCAGGGTCACGGTATCCTTCGGCGCGTCAATATCCAGATTGTCAACTATCTCGGCGTTTTCAATGAGCACCTTCAGCTCGGCTATCTTGGAATAAAGCTTCCCCTGTTCTGTCTTCGCCTCGTCGTATTCGCTGTTTTCGGAAAGATCGCCGAAACCGCGAGCTATTTTA
>CAYFSB010000029.1:5894-9123 GCA_964345655.1 uncultured Oscillospiraceae bacterium | reverse complement strand
CCTTGGTCACTTTTTGCCTCATCGTACTCACTATTTTCAGACAGGTCTCCAAAACTTCTGGCCTCTTTAATAAGCTCTGAAACTTCCTTTTCCCTGACTGTCTCAAGGTAGTACAGCTCGTCTTTCAGGGCGTCGAGCCGCTCCTGGCTCATTTTGAATCTGCTTGAATTCAGCATAAAGCAGGTCTCCTTTTTTAATATTATTACGCAGATTTTCGATGTTCACATTTTTGATGGTAATTATATTGCCCTATGGCGCCTGTGTCAACTCAAGAGTCTCAGGGCGCTCATAAGCTGTTCGTCATTGGATGTGCTGGCAGTACCGTCCTCGCCGCCTGTAGTACCCTCAGTAGTGCCTGTGGCTGAGGCATCGCTGTTATAGACTATGATGTCCGGCACAACTCCGCCGTTTTTGGAGATATCCGTGCCATTTGGCGTCAGATAGGAGCGGGTCGACAGCCGCAGGGCGCTGCCGTCTGTCAGGGCAATCGTCTCCTGAGTTCTGGTATTGCCGGTGGTAGCCTCTCCCATCACCGTCGCCCACTGAAATTCCTTCAGCACAGCGGCGCAGAGCTCCGCCTCGCGGAAGGTTTCGGTATTTACAAGCACACACATGGGCAGCTGTACACACATTCCGTCGGACTCGGTGACGATCTTGCCCCCGTTTTTGTCCACCTCTGAGAAGATCTCGCCTTTCGGCAGCAGATAGTCCAGAAACGTTGCAAGCTCAGTGGTAAGCCCGCCGGGATTCCCTCTCAGATCGATTACCAGCGACACTGCGCTCTGCTTTAGCAGATCCTCAATGGCATCCACCGCCTCCTGGCCGCTGCCTGCTTCAAAATTGTTTATCTGCACATAGCCGGCGCCGGTTTTTTCAAGCCTGTAGGTCACTGAGCCGGCATTGACTCCGGTGCAGTCCACCTCTATTGTGGACTGGCCTCCGCCAATCTCCAGCGTAAATTTTGTGTTCATCTTGGAGCGGATAAGAGTCCGTGCGTCATCCAGAGAATATGACGCCAGCTTTTCCCCGTCAACCGCGGTGATTATCATTCCGGAGCCAAGCCCCGCCCAGGACGCCGGGGAGTTTGTATCCACAGAGATCACCTGAAATCCGCCGCTGGACTCATCCCGCATTATAGACATGCCGATATCCGAATAATCATTTGAAGATGAGAGCAGATAGGTCTTATACTCCTCTGCCGACATGTAGTAGCTCCAGTTATCGCCCAGGCCCGATACCATGGCCGCCGCCGCAGAGTCACCCATGGACTTTCTGTCTACCTCGTCTATAAATTTCTCGTCTATAGTATCTTTTATCTCAATGTAGCGCATTGCCTCATCATAATCGTCTTTTCCGCCCACATTGCGCAGCATTGTGGTATAGGTCAGGGCATAGGTGCCGCAGCCCAGCAGGATGCAAAAGATTATAACATATTTAAGCTTAAGATGGATGTTGAAAAAAGCAGAAATTACTCTGCCGATTGCATCCAAAAGTCTTGTCATTATGTTGCTCACACTGTTCCTCCTTAAAGCAAGGCTTAACCGGACAGTCATTTTCTGACTGCCCGGCACCCAGCCCGTCCCATATATATGGCTGAATATTTGGTTTTTATACTCCTGCGCTGGCGGAGAAGGTAAGCCCGGTATAGAACTGCTCCGGGTCAATTCGGCTGCCGCCGGACCATATCTCATAGTGGCAGTGGGGGCCGGTAGAGACGCCGGTACTGCACACATAGCCTATGGTATCGCCCTGAGACACGGTCTGTCCCTCATAAACCGCTATCGAAGACATGTGGCCGTACAAGGTCACATATCCATTGCCGTGGTCAATAATGACACAGTTGCCGTAGCCGCCGTATACCGCAGCTTTGGTCACGGTGCCGCCGTCCGCGGCCAGAATGGTTGCACCAGAGGCTGCGCCTATGTCAAGGCCGGTATGGGACTTGGTCACTCCGGTTATGGGGTGAACTCTCAGTCCAAAGCGGCTGGTAATATAGGTACATGAGGGTACAGGCCAGATAAATGAACCTGTCCCGCTCACCGAACCGCCGCTGCTGCCGCCTCCGCCATTGCCCGCCGCCGCTGCGGCTGCGGCTGCTGCCGCCTGCCGCTGGGCCTCAAGCTCGGCTACAAGCGATGCTATCTGGGAGTTGGCCTCATCCTCGGCGGCCATTATCGCGTCATACTCTGCCTGGCGGTTTTCCAGATCCTCCTCCAGACTGCGTATAAGCTCAGTGGCCTCTTCTATATCCTTTTCAAGCTCTTCCTGCTCCTGCCGGAGCACCTCCTGCTTGGCCTCAATATCCGTCTTTGTGGCCTCATAATCCGCCTTGACCTGTTCGGTGTTCTCTCGGGCGGCTATGTACTGATCCTCAAGCTCTTTGTCGCTCTGCATTATCTCGCCGATGTCGTCCATGACGGTGAGCAGTTCGCCCAGGTTGGAGGATTTCAGAACCAGAGCCAGAAAGCCGTAGTTGCCGTTCTCCTCCATGGCCCTGACACGGACACGATAGCGCTCAAGCTGTTCTTTTTCAAGCCGCTGAGCGTCTTCCAGCTCCTCGGCCTTGTCCGCTATCATCTGGTCATACATGGCGATCTCTTCACTGTTGAGCTGGATCTGCTCAAGAGTGTACATATTCCGCTCGTCCATGGCCTGCTTGCGCTCAAGGACATTGGCGTGTTCGCTCTCAAGCTGGTCGACCACTGCCTGCTTTTCCTGGCGCTGGGCTGTAATTTCGTCCCGCTCGGCCTTCAGCGCGTCTATCTCATCCTGTGTGACCGCGCTTGCCGTCACTGGAAACATGGTCAAAACCATGAGGACTGACAGCAAACACGCGAAAACGCTTCTGATGTTCTTTCTTTTCATATCTTAATCCCATTTTTACTGCTTCTCAGCAGTTCCAGTAGCTCAGCCCCGAAAAATAAGCGGCTGGATCTACCCGTGAACCGTTTATAATGACCTCGAAGTGGCAGTGTGTGCCGGTTGCTCTGCCGGTGGCGCCAAGGTATCCAATTGTCTGGCCCTGACTCACCCAGTCTCCTGCGCTCACAGCCATGCCCGACATATGGGCATAGAGGGTCTGAGTATAGTTGCCATGATCTATCACCACATAGTTGCCATAGGCGCTGTCATAGGACGCGGTTATGACTGTGCCGCTGTCTGCGGCGATGATGATATTTCCGTCGTTGCCAAAGCCGTCAATGTCAATTCCGCTGTGATAGGCCTGGCT
>CAYFSB010000029.1:0-5858 GCA_964345655.1 uncultured Oscillospiraceae bacterium | reverse complement strand
CCCTGACGAGGATGAACCGCCGGAGGAAGTCGATCCGCCTGACGATGACGATCCGCCGGACGATGATGAGCCGCCGGAGGAGGAGCTGTTATTAGCTGCCTGCTGGGCATTATACTGGGCGATCATGCTGAGTATTGTGGCCGCAGCGGACTGTTCCTCCGCCTCTGCAGCCTCATAATCCTCAATTGCCTTGTTTATATCGTCCTCAAGCTGATCAAGTGTGTCGTAGGCTTCCTCGATTTCCTTTTCAAGCTTGGCCTGCTCTTCCTTCAGATCCGCCTGCTTTTCCTCATACTCGTCTCTTTCGGACTCATATTCCGCCTTTATGCTCTCAGTCTCTTCGCGGGCCGCTATGTACTGCTTCTCCAGCGCTTTATCGCTCTCCATTATCTCGCCCATATCATCCATGGCGGTGAGAAACTCGCTGAAGCTGCCGGAATTGACGATAAGCGCCAGTATATTGTAGCCGCCGCTCTCTTCCATGGCGCGGACTCTTGACCTGTAGCGCTGGAGCTGCTCTTCTTCTCTGCTTTTAGCCTCTTCCAGCTCCTTGGACTTGTCAGAGATCATCTCATCGTATATGGTTATCTCTTTCGCCACAAGCTGAAGCTGTTCATTGGCGCATTTGTTCTGTTCATCCAGCGCGGCCTTCTGCTCAAGGACATTTGACTGCTGCTCTTTAAGCTGGTTTATCCTGTCCTTACACTCCTGAACTCTGCTTGACAGATCATTCTTCTGCTGCTGTATAGAGTCAATATCACTCTGATTCACAGCGTTGGCCGAGGGTATAATGCTGGCCAGCAGAGATATAACCATAAGCGCCGTCAATATTATTGCGATAATTGATGTGGTTTTTTTACTTTTCATATGAATCTCCATTTTCCTCATTCCGGGGAATCGCCGTGTAGATCAGACCTTCAGGTAATTCCTTATGGCATTTACGCCGCCAAATGCACCCACAATTATGCCTGTGGTCAGATACAGCACCAACACCGTCACAGCCACTGAGCTAAACGGCACAACCGTAATAAAGCTACCTGTCAGTGAACCCATAAGTTTGCCTGTAAGCAGCTCATACACGCCCCATTCGGCAACAAACGCAAGTCCGCCGCCCAATGTGCCCAGCACAAGACCTTCTATTATAAACGGCAGCCGGATAAACCCGTTATTGGCTCCCACCATCTTCATTATAGCTGTCTCCTCGCGCCGGCCAAAGGTAGCAAGCTTGATGGTATTGTACATGATAAACACTGACACAAACACCAGCATGACTATAAGCACAAGCGACACAACGCTCACGATATTGCGAATGGTGACAAAAGTGTTTGCATAGTCCAGATGCGCGTTCACCTTTGCTATGCCGGGTACGGCCTCAAGGTCGGCCTTTGTCTGGGCCATAAGGGCAATGTCCGTAAGATGGATGACGAAACGGTGGCGAAACACGGACTCGTCTATACCATCCATCAGGTCGTCGTCATACTTGCTCATGAAGTTGTCCATGGCGTTTGTGCGGGACACGAACTCCACTGAACTGATATTGTCCACTCCCTCAACAGCGCTCTGAAGGCTTTGCGCCTCTTTTTCGTCCACTATGCTGTCATCCACAAAGGCCACTATCTCGTTCTGGTTTTCAAGGTCCTTGATAAGCGCGTCGATATTCACCGACAGCAGTGATACGCTGCCCATAATAATAAGGCAGGCCATAATTACCGTCACCGACGCGAATGACATGAAGCCGTGGGTCGTGATGCTTCTGAAGCCCTCACGGATAAGATACCCGCATCTACTCAATCTCATAGCTGTAATACCCATCCATTCCGTCGCTGATCACGTGTCCGCCGTCAATTGTAATGACGCGCTTTGAGAAAGCATTGACCAGCTCCTTCTCATGTGTCACCACCAGAATAGTGGTGCCCATCTCGTTTATCTTCTCGAACAGGAGCATAAGCTCAAGGCTGCGCACCGGGTCAAGGTTTCCGGTAGGCTCGTCCGCAACTATCATGCGGGGGCTGTTTACCAGAGCGCGGGCTATGGCCACACGCTGCTGCTCGCCGCCGGACAGCTCATTGGGTAGTCTCTTCTCACGGCCCTCAAGACCGACCAGTTCCAAAACATAGGGCACGCGCTTGCTTATCTCCTTGCCGGATGCTCCCACAACACGCATGGCGAAGGCCACGTTATCATAGACCGACATATTCTCGATAAGACGGTAATCCTGGAATATTACGCCAAGTGTGCGCCGCATTTTGGGCAGCTTGCGCCGCTTGATGCGGGACATGTCAAAATCATTGACGGTTATGCTGCCGGAGCTGGCATGTATTTCCCCGGTTATCAGCTTCATAACGGTGGTTTTGCCGGAGCCTGAGGGGCCTACAAGGAAGACAAATTCGCCCTCATTAATTGTGAGATCTACTCCGTCCAGTGCCACCGTGCCGCTGGTCTCGTAAACCTTTGTAACATCGTTCATTCGAACCATAAGTTTCATCTCCTCCAAAAAAACTAGGATGTCGCGGGTGGAAGTATATCAAAAATACCTTAAAGCAGACTTAATACTTGGAAGTATTCAGGGAATCAAGGTACATTTTTACCATCATCGCAACCTTGAACACTATGGCGTGGTCAAATTCGCGCAGATCCAGACCCGTTATCTTTTTTATCTTCTCCAGCCTGTACACAAGTGTATTGCGGTGTACATACAGCTTTCTGGACGTCTCGGACACGTTCAGGTTATTTTCAAAGAACTTGTTTATGGTCTCCAGCGTGTCCTCATCCAGGGTCTCAATGGGATTCTTTTTGAAAACCTCATTTAAAAACATCTCGCAGAGCGTAGTGGGGAGCTGATAGATTATCCTGCCCAGGCCCAGACTCTCATAGTTGATAATGTTCTTCTCACTCTCAAACACCCGGCCCACATCTATGGCTACCTGTGCCTCCTTATAGCGGTCGGCCAGTTCGCGCAGATGACGGGCGTTGGTGCTTATGCCTATGACGCACTTTATGCCCAGCTCTTCATGTAGGATATTCTCGATATTATGTGCCACTCTGAGTATCTCCTCAGGGCAGTTGGCTGAGGGCAGCGCCTTTACCACTACAACGTCGCTCTCGTTTACATTCAGCACGAATTCCTTCTGCCTGTCCGGAAACAGGCGCTGTATGACTTCTACCGCGGCCACGTCGGAATTCTCCATCTGGCGCACAAGCAGCACGCAGCGGGGCTCGTCGGTTACAAGATGCAGCTCTTTGGCGCGGACATACACATCCCCTGGAAGGATATTGTCTGAAATGATGTTCTTTACAAAGGCAGCCTTGTTGTGCTTCTCCTCGTAATTGCTCTTTGCCTCGTTAAAAGCAACCGCGGCCACAGCGCATATGGTCTTGGCCATGGAATCGTTGCCCTCCACAAAGGCGGCGTAATCAAACTTTGAGTTGCTGGATGCCAGCGGACTGTATGTCCTGTTGCCGGTCGTCACCACCTGCTCGGCCCCGTCAAATTCATACACATGAAAATCATCAAGTCTGGAGCCTATCATGGCGAGCTCGCTGCTGGCAACGACAAAACCCTGCTCATCTACAACGCCGATAGTCCTGTCAATGGCATCCTTCATTTGAATAATCACATTCTGGAAAATTCTTCTGGACATAAAAACGCCTCCCATGCGTTGCGGATAAGGCAGCTCTCTGAGCTTTTATGGCAAAATGCCATACCCCCGCAATTCTCTGCATACATAATAACTCCAATTTATGTGATTTTCAATAGAAAACGCAATGTTATTTTGTGAACTTTTTAAGTTTTGTGTTCTAACCGCTCAAAAATCTTGGAAAAATCGAATACGTTTTTGATTAATTTTCCATATAATCTGTACTGAACACTCTGCACAAATCGCTTTTGGTCAATTCTCTAAACTCTCCGCTTCCAAGGCCTGAGTCAAGCTCAAGCTCGCCCACTGCCAGACGGCGCAGTTCAAGCACGTGCTTGCCCCTGGCTGCCAGCATACGGCGGACCTGATGATATTTCCCTTCCATCACCGTCACAAGGCACTCATCATCGCTGAGTCTTTCCAGCCTTGCCGGCAGGCACTGGGTACCATCCCCAAGGACGATGCCTTTTTTAAACGCCTCCTCATCCGAAACGGCAACAAGTCCTTCGACCTTTGCATAATACCGTTTTTCCACGCAGGATTTTGGCGAAATCACCCGATGGGCAAATTCGCCGTCGTCTGTGAGCAGCAGCAGGCCGCTGGTGTCCTTATCCAGCCTGCCCACGGGAAATAATCCCATGCGGCGCAGCTCCGCCGGCAGCAGGTCCAACACCGTCTTCTGCCGGGAGTCCTCCGTGGCTGTCAGCACACCGCAGGGCTTGTCGATCATATAGTAATGGAATTTTGAATAGCCCACCGGCTCTCCGTCCAGCGCTATTGCGTTCTTTTCCGTGTCCACCTTCATATCCGGCCGGGCGGCGGCAATTCCGTCCACTGTGACTCTGCCGCTCCTTATTATATCTCTCAGTTCCCTTCTGGACGCAATACCCGTATCCGACAGCAGCCTGTCCAGTCTCAGCAGCGGCATCTCCCAGGCCTCCTTTCCCCATACGGAAAATGATTGCGAAACATTTGGACGTTATTATAGCATACTTTGTCCAGTTTTTGAATAGGCTAAAGCGGGTGGTGATAAAAATGCTTGAAAAGAACAGGGTCTTTACCAGAAAAAAGGCGCTGGCGCTGGTGCTTATCTGTGCCGCGGATGATCTTTCGACGCCCGAGGGCAGGCAAATGTTCCTGTCGGAGTTGGGCTGGGAGATCGACCTGAGCACCGAGACCCACAAAAGCGTGATGATTCCTGATACTCTTGAGGGCGTCATGGAGGACTACAACAACATGCAGCTGAAACAGGGCTACGATCTGAGCGGGCATCTTGGGGAGAAATGCGAGCAGTACACCTATCTGCTGACCAATTATCCGGACAGCAGCGAGAAGGTGCTTGTGACCATATACATACAGGGCCGTGATATCATCGCCGGGGATATACACACAAGCTCCATTGACGGCTTTATGCACGGCATAAAGCGTGAAGGGGCCTGAACATGCAATAAAAAAAGTCATTCTGAGTGCAGGCGGGGGAGCTCTCTCCGGAGACTGTCCGGCAGTGAAAGCTCCCTCGCCCGGTGCTCTTCAGAATGACATTTTTATGCCCCGGTATATGAAAGCAGGGCCAGAATATACATGTTCAACGGATAATACAGGTAGAAAAGCCACTTTATGCCCCGGCCCCGCCGGCCGTTATACAGCAGGATAAAAGGTATCGCCCCGGCCATGGCCCACTGTATGCCGCTGAACATCAAGAGCGCGCGGGTATAGGGCCAAAACTGGAAAAAGCACAGCAGGCAAAGTGCCGCCAGCAGTGCACAGCGCCAGCTTTTTTCAGGAATAAAGTACCAGGCGGTGCCCAGCAGTATCAGCCCCACGGAATACTCCACCTCCAGAGGTGAGCGGATAAGCGGATGGATCAGCGCGGAGAGCAGCTTTGCTCCGGGAAAATCAAAGCCCAGCGCCCAATCCGCAAGGACAGACACCGCCAGCAGCAAAAGCAGCAGCAGTACAGGAGCCGCGGCTTTTTTTGCCTGACGCAGACGTATCTCTTTTATACAATCCTCAACAACAATGACTATAAGTATCATCCAGGCAAAGGACTGGAAAATATTCGGGAAGCTGAAGCGCCCGTCCATCAGTGCGGAGACCAGCTCGTTTACATAGCCCGTCGCCGCCGAGGCCAGATACATGCGCTTTAAAAACCGGCGTTTATCCGATGTATGGCGCAGGCTCTCTGCCACGCAGTATAAAAACAGCGGCGCCGCAATACGC